>CATJNN010000293.1 GCA_949742185.1 uncultured Clostridia bacterium
AATAGCCGTAGAAGAGTATGAAAAAAGAGCAGAGGTGCAATTTAGAAATCATCAAAAGGAATTAAAAAGATATTATGATATTAATTTAGGGCATTTAAAATTGGTTTTTCCTGTAGGAATTATCACAATGGTTGTAGGTATAGGTATTATAATATCATCAATCATTATCTTCAAAAATATCGCTTACCAAAATATTGCGCCGATATTAGTAGGGGCAGTTAGCGGAATATTAATTGATTTCATTGGTGCGATATTTATAAAAATGTACATAGAAACAATAAAGGCTTCAACAGAATTCCATAATAAATTGATTCATAGTAATGATAATTTATTTGCAAATGTTCTAATAACCAAAATCAGCAATGAGGACTTGAAAAATGAAACTTTTGCTGAAGTGGCCAAAATAATATCAAGGGATAAAGTAGAAGATAGCAAAAAAACAGAAAATAATTAATATTATTATCTTTTAAGATTTTCTCAATCTAAATTAAAGGTAATAAAAAGATGGCATACGAATACCGAATTGTAGAAAATCTTAGAAAAAATAAAAATTAAGTGTAACAAATATTTAATCGGAAAATTGATAAGTATAATTGCATATTTAGAAATGACAGTAAAATCGTCACGCCGAGCCATTTTTAAAAATCGACAGTTTTCGATAGAAGACTGTCAATTTTTTTAATGTGATTTATACAAAATAATCGTATTGTTATTTGCGGGAGTTTATGATATACTATGATATAAAAATAAAACCATTTTTTGATTTTATTATTGGTGTGATATTTGTGTATTAAAACGGGAGAAGAGGAGTATTTTTATGAAAAAAATAATTAGTTCTATATTAGTTTCTATAATAACAATTTCAGTTTTATCAGCGGCAGTTGTAACGGCGGCGGATAATACGGTTTTTGACGGCGGAGATGGAACAGAGGCGTTTCCATATTTAATATCTACAGCAGAACAGTTAAATCAAATCAGAAATTATTCTAACAGTTATTTTTTGCAGACGGCCGATATTGATATGACATCATCATACTATTATACGGTGGATTCGTTCAGCGGCGGTTACGACGGAGGAGGACATGCAATAAAGGGATTAAGAAATTGTATGTTTGAGGAAAATACGGGTTCTGTTCGTAATCTGGGATTGATAAAAGCGAATATACAAAATTCTGTCAGAAAGCAGGACGGAAATCATAAGATAATGAACTATTCGGCGGTTATCGCTATAACAAACAAAGGAATCATTAGTGGTTGCTATAGTGTAGGCGGTTCTGTAGTATCGGATGCAAATTTATCGGCGACAGATGCAACTGCGATGTCTTATGCCGGCGGTTTAGTACAAGAAAATGATACATCAGGCGTTATAGAAAATTGTTATACGAGAGGTACTGTGCGCGCACATTCTTATGCGCAAGCAACCGGAGTTACAAATACGTTTGCTTCAGCGTATTCATATGCGGGGGGAATAGCGGCAAACTCATCCGGAACTATAAAAAACTGCTACAGCACGGCGGAGGTTAATGCCTCTGCATATCGTTCAGGCTATATGGGAAGCCAAACCGCGTATAAAGGCGTTATTTGCGGCAGTAATACAGGAACGATTGAAAACAGTTATTACATAGAATCTGAGGCATGTTCTGAGGGAACGGGATACAACTCGGGAGATGAACCGGAAAAAGTAACCGTTGAGGAGCTTAAAAGCTATGATATGATAAGAAAGCTAAGTCCTGCATTTGATTATACGTGGAGCATGGATTTATTTGACGAAGCTTTAAATGAAGGCTATCCTATCCTATATGCACAGTCGAACGAGCTTATGCGTCTAAATAAGAGTCACAAGACAGGAAATCATAAAGAAGCGTTTGACCTTACTCTTGCCGCGGCATTTGATACAATATATAATGTGTATTATTGTGTTTTGGGAAAAGACAGCGGATTTAAAGAGTATACGTCTCCTATTCCGATTACAGAGAAAGATACTGCGGTTATTGCTTATATTGAAAACAAATATAATACAGATGTACGCAGAACCTACAAGCTTGAATACCATCTTGCGGACTATCCTGTTTCGGCAAGCGTTGAGGAGGGGACATATCATGAAATGATGTCTGTCGAGCTTACGAGTGATGAAGCGGATGCAGAAATATATTATACTACTGACGGAAGCGATCCGCGTCAGGAAGGCAGTACGAGATATATAGGAGCAATTCCGATTTATAAAAACACAACGATTTCAGCAGTCGCAAAGGTGAACGGAGAATTTGGCGATATGCTGAATTATGAATACCGCATATCGCCTATTATAACTCCGAGCGTGACGGCAGGAAGTTATAGCGAACCTTTTTATTTAAGTTTTACAAGCAGTCTGAAACCATATGAAATATATTATACCACAAACGGCTGGGGCGATCCCACAAAAGAAAACAACGATTCGACAAAATATAATGGGGACTTTGAAATTTATAATACAACGCTTGTAAAAGCAGCGGCATGCTATGAGGGCGAATGGAGCGAGATACAGGAGTTTCAATACACATTTCCGCAGACGGAGATAACTTCGTCAGTTCCGGCGGGAGAATATGAAGACGTTATTAAAGGTTTGGATTTTTCCTGCAATTTGCCGTATCTTGATTTATATGTGGCGATTAACGGGGAATCGGGAGATAAGACCACTCCTATAGACATTTATAAAACTGCTACTGTTAATGTAAGGGCAAAATACAAAAACAATTATATAACATCAGAATATTTTACATATATTCTGCCCGATGTTGAAATCACGTCAAATTATCAATCGGGAAATTATAATAATATTATAAATATAGAGCTTGATTGTAATATTCCGTCATATGAATTATATTATACTATAGATGGGAAAGACCCTGCAGTAAACGGTATATTGTACAGCGGACCGGTTGAACTGGATGACTCGGCAAATTTGAAAGTTGCCGCAAAGTACGGCGACGCCGTAGCCGCGGAGGAAAGCTTTAATTATATTCTGAATTTGGAGTATGTTACGGCAAATCCGCCGGCCGGCAGTTATAATGATGAGATTGATGTTGAGCTTACGCCGAGCAATCCGGTTTATGATATATACTACACTACGGACGGAAGCAGCCCTAAAACAAATGGAATTAAATATGATGCGCCGATTGCAATAACGCAGTCGACTGTAATAAAGGCGGCGCCGCGTCTTGGAGAGGCTTTCGGTAAAACGTCTTCATTTGAATACATTATAGGTCCGGAACCGCCCAAGGGTATATCGGCTGACAATTATATTATTCATAAAGTAACGGAGAGCTATTACACGGTATCGTTTGATGTTATCAGCACTTTGACTGATTTAAAAACTGCTGATATTTATATTGCGCTATACGATGGGGACGGTGTGCTTCTGGAAGTAAAGAAATATATCGGTGAATTTAGTGCGGGATTGAATAATACCGTTAGACTGCCATATACCACTAATTGTAGGGTGCAGCCCGACAGCTATTTTAAAGTTATGTGCTGGGAAAAAGACATGATGAGTCCGATATTTAAAAACGGAGTTGTGGATGCCTCAGAGATTGAATAAGTTGCTGTGCGGTATGGAAATAGTAAAATGTTATTTCGGGATGTAATGCAAAAACAGGAACAAGCAAAGCTTGTTCCTGTTTTTTTGTCTGCAGGAATAAAGCCGATTAAAGTAATAATTTATAATTTGCCGGACGGTATAATGCTGTATTCGGTAGAGTATATACCTGTTAATTATTTTTATAGATTCTTTAAATAAAAAAATTTTTTAAGAAATTTTCATAAAACTATTGCGTTTTTGTTACAAATGGTATAAAATTGGAGTGCAAAGGAGCAAAATGGAGTGAATGGGAGATTCAATATAAAGAAAGGGGTGTGATAGGGATGGCGAACTTCGTGGACGAGTACGCGCGCCAGCTGGACGAGCGCGGCAGAATTATTCTTCCTGCCAAGGTGCGCGAAAAGATAAGTTCGACAGTCTTTATCACACGCGCTCCTTCGGATAAGTGTCTGCATCTGTACACAGAGGATGAATGGGAGAAAATGTCCGAGAAAATACGTAGTCTGCCGACCGCAACTGATAAAAATGCGGCGGCGTTTGTGCGCTTGTTTTTCGGAAAGGCGTCTGCGTGCGAGGTGGACAAGCAGGGAAGAATTGCTCTTGCAAAACGGTTGATTGATTATGCCGGCATTGAAAAAGACGTTATGCTTGTCGGCGTTAACACTCGTCTGGAGATATGGAACTCAGACGTGTGGGAGGAATATCAGTCGGATTTGACAGACGACATTATTGTTGATGGAATTATGAAATACGATTTGAACATTTAAGGGGGTGCGGTATGGAGTTTCGACACATATCCGTGCTCTTTGACGAGGTTATGGACGCGCTTTCACCGGAGAACGGCGGCATATATGCCGACGGCACTTTAGGAGGAGGCGGGCATTCTCACGGGATTTTAACGCGCGCGCCGAAAGCGTGTCTTATAGGCATTGACCAGGACAGCGAGGCTATTTCGGCGGCAAGGAATCGTCTTGAGGGATTTTCTGAAAGGGTAACGTTTGTAAACCGCAATTTTCGGGAAATCAAAAGTATACTTAAAGAGCTTGGGGTGAGCGCGCTTGACGGAGCGGTGCTTGACCTTGGCGTCTCGTCTTATCAGCTCGACAACGGCGAGCGCGGGTTTGGATATATGCACGACGCGCCGCTTGATATGCGTATGGACAGAAGGACGGAAAAAAGCGCGTATAGTGTAGTTAATGAATATGGCGCGGACGAGCTTACTCGTATTTTTTATGAGTATGGGGAAGAAAAGTGGGCGAAAAGGGTGGCGCAGTTTATAGTTGACAGGAGAACGGACAAGCCTGTTGAAACAACAGGCGAGCTTGTTAACATTATTAAGGCGGCTATACCTAAAAAGGCGCGCGAAAACGGCGGTCATCCCGCTAAGCGGATTTTTCAGGCGATTCGCATTGAAGTAAACGGGGAGCTTGAGCTTCTGCCGGACGCAATATGCGATTTTATTGACAGTCTGAAAAGCGGAGGGCGTTTGGCCGTTATCACTTTTCATTCGCTGGAAGACAGAATTGTCAAAAAAACATTTGCGCAGGAGGCGAAGGGATGCGTATGTCCGCCGGGGATTCCGGTGTGCGTGTGCGGGAAAAAGCCGTCGGTTAAAATAATCAGCAGAAAGCCAATCCTGCCGGGGGACAGTGAGATGGCAGAAAATTCACGGAGTAAAAGCGCGAAACTGAGAATTGTTGAAAAGTTGTAAAGGGGAGAGTTATTGTGGCTTACGATAATTTAGCCTATTCATGGGAGGATGCCGATGCGGAGCAGGCAAGAATTGAAAAGCGCAAGCTTCATAAAGAGCAGGAGATGCGGGCGCATCGTGCGAAAAGTGTAAAATTTATGATGTGCGCGCTGATTCTGGCAGTTATGGCGGCGTTTATGGTATCCAAATATGTGGCGGTGTATGAAACGGGTCAGGAGGTTGAGAAACTTCAGAAAGACCTTGCCGTTAAACAGTCGTACACAAGTCAGAAGATGTTTGAACTGGAGCAGAGCGCTGATTTAAGCACTATTGAATATGAAGCGACGACAAGGCTGGGAATGCACCGTCCGGAAAAGACGCAGATTGTGTATATTAACGTGCCTAAAGGCAATATGACAGAAAAAACGGCGGACAGTGTTGAGGCTGTGTCAAACCGCGTCGCGCGTAATTTTAACCGCATTAAAGATTTTGTTGTGAGCATATTTACATTCAATTAAGAATAAACTTGCATTAAGCATACTTACATAAGAAAAAAGAATTTATATGATTATACTGTTGTCTGCCGCGTCGGAAGCGTGCGGATAAATAATATTTTAACGCCTTACAAGCTCACATATATAACGGGCGTTAAATTTTCGTTTTTATGAAATTGTGGGCAGAAAGGCATGGAAATTTATATGTCATTACCGACAAGCAAAATGAGAAAACGAACTTTAATTATATTTACTTGTATTGTTGTTCTTTTGGCGGCGTTGATTGTGCGCGTAGGCTACTGGCAGTTTGTGCGGGGAGCCGAGCTTAAGGGATACGCTGTTGAACAGCAGACGCGCGAGACGGTGGTTAACGCCAACCGCGGTACTATTTACGACAGAAACGGTAAGGCTATTGCACAAAGCGCGTCTGTCGACACCGTGATATGCAATCCTCAGGAAATTGCAAAACTAAAGGAAAAAGGCGGCGGACCGGAATATGTCGCGTCTAAAATTGCGCCGATACTTGGTATGGAATATGACAAGGTTTATACGCTTATGACGAAATCCAACCGTTATCAGATATTAAAAAAGCGCGTCAGCATGGAAGAGTCTCAAGCTATTAAGGATTTGAAGGATAGTTCGAAATATCCGCAGCTCACTAAAGAGGAGGCGAAAAAAGAAGTTTCTAAATTTGCGGGTGTTTATTTTGAACAAGACACAAAAAGATATTATTCCTATAATATCGCCCCGCATATTATAGGCTTCACAGGGTACGATAATAATGGACTTCAGGGCGTTGAAATGACGTTTGACGATGTTTTAACGGGCAAGACGGGAAGCGTTTTGTCGGCGCAGGCGGCGAACGGAACTAATATGAAAATGCAGTATGAGGAACAGGAGGACGCTGAAAAAGGCGCAGATGTGGTGCTGACTATAGACGAGACGATTCAGCATTTTCTTGAAAAACATCTTGAAACAGCTGTGGTTGAAAATCAGCTTAAAGAGGGCGCGGCAGGGATTATAATGAATCCTAAAACCTGCGAAATACTTGCTATGGCAACAAAGCCTGATTTCGATTTAAACGACCCGAATAACGTGTCGCAGTTTGAAGCTCTTTTATCGCAGGTTCAGGGAGCCGACGCGGTGACTGACATAGGCGGCATGAACGACGAGATGGTTGCTGCTGCGAGAAACAGAATGTGGAGAAATAAAGCTATTTCAGACACATACGAGCCGGGGTCGACTTTTAAAATATTAACGGCGGCTATGGCTGTTGAAGAAAATGTTGTAAGTCTTAATTCGCCGTTTTACTGCGGAGGTTCTTTGCAGGTTGAAGATAGAGTAATTCGTTGCCATAAGGCGGGCGGTCACGGCGCTGAAACATTTGTTGAAGGCGTGCAAAACTCATGTAACCCTGTTTTTATGGAACTCGGTATGCGTTTGGGCGGCGATAAATTTATGGAATATTTTAAGGCCTTCGGTCTTACCGAAAAGACGGGAATAGAGCTTATCGGAGAGTCGGGCAGCGTATATTATAAGCATAAGCTCGGCAAGGTAGACGTTGCGACGAGCGCGTTCGGGCAGGGAAACAGCATAACGCCGCTGCAGCTTATAACAGCCGTTTCAGCCGTTATAAACGGCGGCGATTTGATGAAGCCGCAGATTATCAAGGAAATACGCAATTCAAGCGGGATTATAAAATCATATCAGCCCGAAATTAAAAATAAAGTTATTTCAAAAGAAACGTCAGATACTGTGCGCGAGATTTTAGAGACTGTTGTGTCGGTGGGTTCAGGTAAGAACGCGTACATCAAGGGATACCGTATAGGAGGAAAAACAGGCACGTCTGAAAAAGGGCGCGGAAACGATAAGCGTATAGCTTCGTTTGTTGGTTTTGCTCCGGCGGACGACCCGCAGATTGTGTGCCTTGTTATGATGGATGAACCGCAGGTTGCCGTTAAATACGGCGGAACAATAGCCGCTCCGGTTGTTGGGTCAATTATTGAGGAAACGCTTGAATATATGGGGATTGAGCGTCAATACACAGAAGACGAAATGAAGGACATGGCTCTGACGGTACCCGAGGTGCGCGGAATGAGCGTGAGCGAGGCGAAAAATCAGATGGTAGGACAGCGTCTCAACGTTACAGTCAAGGGCGACGGCGCGGAGGTGTTAGATCAGCTTCCGAAGCCGGGGGCGAGCATAACGGCGGATTCCAACGTTATATTGTATACGGTTGAGCAGGAGGCGCCGCCTATGGTGACGGTTCCGAACGTTACCGGAGTATCTATGGCCGAGGCAAAGGCGCGTTTGCAAAACGCGGGGCTTAATTTTGAAATTTCGGGAGCGGGCGTTTCCGATTCCAGCGGAGCGTATGCTGCTAAGCAAAGTATAGCTGCGGGAGAGCAGGTGCCGCCTGCAACGATTGTCGGTGTGGAATTCCGTCACACATCGAGCGATTAATATGTTTAGGGGGATAAGATAATGCGTTTAAGCGAATTATTAGATAAAAGATATTTAAACGGCGTTGAAGATATAGAAATCACGAACGTTGCGTATGATTCGCGCAGCGTTGAGGCGGGCGGACTGTTTGTGTGTATTAAAGGCTTTGCCACC
>CATJNN010000294.1 GCA_949742185.1 uncultured Clostridia bacterium
GAAACGAAAAACACTGGATTTTTTGTTTGTTATTTCAGCAATTACAATATGTATTATAACAATTTATCTGCCTCCAATCCACGGCGTAGCTGACCAGGGAGATTTCGAGCGTGTAATGCTTCCGGCCGGACTTGATTTTATAAACAGAAGCGCACATAATTTTTATGGATTTATTGAACAAAAATATTTAATGCAATTTAAATATCAACACGATGCGTTATTATATCCGCTCCGTTTGCTTGCGGTTATACCTGCAACAAGTTACATATATCCAATTACAATAGCTAAATTTTTTTGCCTTTTTATAGGATATTTTGATACGCGTGTTTTAGCGGCAATTATGTGTGTATCATATATAATTATATGTGTATTTCTTTTGCACCGTGTTCGAGCAAATAAAATTTTTCCGGATATACTTTTATATGCTCTTGTGCTTTTTATTTTTTTTGACGGAATAACACTGACCATGTTTAACAGCATGTACGGTCAATCAATGATGACTGTTTCAATGGCTTTGTTTATTTTATCGTCTGTTATTGTTATACAAAACATTAAAAGCTTATGTCGGGCGCATCTTATTTTCTTGTTTATGGGCTGCGTACTTTTGCTTTCATCAAAACTGCAATGTATTGTTTTTCTACCTCTTATGATAATTATGTGGTTTTATATTATACGACGTACCGGCTTTTATAAAATAACTGTTGTTTTGCTTTGTCTTACTGTATGGCATGGCGCAGGAGGATATATTATAAACAGCTCGGCGCTGAATGAGGACACACAATATAACAGTGTGTTTTATGGTATTTTAAAAGACAGCCCCGACCCGCGGGCGGATTTACAGTCGCTCGGTCTTTCGCCGGAGCTTTCAGCCGACGCCGGCAAGCATGCATATCTTGATGATGACGAATATGAATATCCTCCGCATTCAGATGCGCTTAAAACAGAGTTTTATAATAAAATGAGCAATACAAAGCTTATAAAATTTTATATATTGCATCCATCGCGTCTTATAAATGCTATGGAAAAAACCGCAAACCATGCGTTTTATAAAAAAATTAATCTTGGAACATATTCAAAAGACAGCGGTATGCCGGAAGGTTCAAGCGACTATCGATGTGTATTATGGGGTACGCTTTCGCAAAAACTACCTAAAACACTTTGGTTTATTGCGCCCATGTATCTCTTGTTTATTTTAGGAGGTTTATATGAAGCTATTAAACATAAAAATTTATATGCATATTTATTTTTAATTATATTGACAATGGGAGCGCTTCAGTTTCCCATGCCGTATCTTGGCAACGGTAATGCAGATATAACAAAACAGCTTTATTTATTTAATGAAATTTTTTATTTAGGTATTGTTGTATCGGTAGTATATCTGGTAAAACGATTATTGAAAATTAAGAAACTGCTGAAAATATAAATGAGTTTCTTCCTATTAGTGAGGAGGTCTGTATAATATGAAAAAAAATGAAAAAGTTATGGGAACATGGACGCTGACCCGGCGCATGTTGCCATATTTTAAAAAATATGTGCCAACGCTTGTTATTGATTTGTTATGCGCGCTTTTAACCACGATATGCGAGCTGATATTTCCGCTTATTGCGCGCCATATAACAAACGCCGCTTTATATGACATGGCTTCGCTCACCGTAAAGTCAGTATTTGCTTTTGGTTTTGGTTATCTCGGACTGCGTGTGATTGATACGATAGCAAATTATTATATGGCAAACATCGGGCATGTTATGGGAGCTAGAATTGAAACAGATATGAGGCGCGACTTGTTTGATCATTTAGAGAAAATGTCTTTCTCGTTTTACGCTAATACAAAAATCGGACAGCTTATGGCTCGTATAACGAGCGACCTTTTTGATATAACAGAATTTGCTCATCACTGTCCGGAGGAATTTTTTATTGCCGCGGTAAAAATTATAGGCTCGTTTACTATTTTGTCATTTATTGATATAAAGCTAACTCTCATTATTTTTGCAGTGCTTCCGGTAATGCTGTTTTTTGCAATGTTTTTTAAACGCAGAATGCGAGCTACTTTTAAAAAATCACGTCATCAAATCGGTGAGATTAACGCACAGGTTGAAGATAGTCTTTTGGGCATGCGAGTTGTACAGTCGTTCACAAGCGAGGACGTTGAAAGAGAAAAGTTTGCCGAGGGAAACAGTTTATTTCTAAAGATAAAAAAGCTTCAGTATAGATATATGGCAGGGTTTCAATCAACAACGCGTTTTTTTGACGGATTAATGTATATATTTGTTGTTGTTGCGGGCGCGTTGTTTATGATGAAAGGTAAAATACAAACAGCGGATTTTGTAGCGTATATTTTATATGTTTCGACGCTTTTAACCTCAATAAGAAGAATCGTAGAATTTGCAGAGCAGTTTCAAAGAGGTATGACAGGCATAGAAAGATTTCTTGAAGTTATGGACGTGCCCGTAGACATAAAAGATAAATCCAATGCAAAAGAGCTGACTGATGTAAAAGGTGAAATTACATTTGAACACGTCGGGTTTTCATATCCTGACGACGAGAAAACACCTGTGCTGACAGATATTAATATTAAGATAAAAAAAGGAGAATCGGTCGCGCTTGTAGGCTCGTCCGGAAGCGGAAAAACAACGCTGTGCAATTTAATCCCGCGTTTTTATAATGTAACGGAAGGACGTATACTTATTGACGGCGCGGACATTGCAGATGTAACACTGAAATCACTGCGTTCAAATATCGGCGTGGTTCAGCAGGATGTATATCTGTTTTCAGGTACAATTTTTGAAAACATTTCATACGGAAGTCCGAACGCATCTATGGAACAGGTTATGGAGGCTGCTAAGGAAGCGGGAGCGCATGAATTTATTTCGTCGCTGCCGGAAGGATATAATACATATGTGGGTGAACGTGGAGTGAAGCTGTCAGGCGGACAAAAGCAAAGAGTTAGCATAGCGAGAGTTTTCCTTAAAAATCCTCCAATTTTAATACTTGACGAGGCTACCAGTGCGCTTGACAACGAAAGCGAAAAACTTGTACAGGAATCGCTTGAAAAGCTTGCTGTGGGACGGACTGTGCTCACAATAGCACATAGACTTACAACAATAAAAAATGCCGACACTATTCTTGTTTTAACTGAAAACGGTATTGATGAAAGCGGCACACATAAGGAACTTTTGGAAAAAGGCGGTATTTACGCGCATTTATATGGAATGTATACAGAGCTTTAGGAGGCGGTCATGGCTAAAAAATACTATGCGGTAAGACAGGGACATAAAGTGGGTATTTTCACAACATGGGACGAATGCAAAAAACAGGTTCACGGCTATTCGGGAGCGGAATACAAAAGCTTCACAACAGAAAAACAGGCGAGGGAATGGTTTGCCGGAGAAGATACTGCGTCAGATTCACAGGATATAAGCGATGCGGAGGCAGTCGCATATGTTGACGGAAGCTATAATATTCATGACAAGCGATTCTCCTGCGGAGTTGTGCTTTTTCATAACGGACAAATGCGGACGTTTTCTCAGGCGTTTTCCGACCCCGAGCTTTCTGAAATGCGTAATGTTGCGGGCGAGATAAAAGGGAGCGAGCTTGCCGCAGAATATTGTATGAAGCATAACATAAAAAGCCTCGATATATATTACGATTATACAGGTATTGAACAATGGGCTAACGGAAACTGGAAAACAAACAAGAACGGCACGCGCGCATATGCAAAGTTTATATGCGATGCCAGAAAAAACGTTGACATTCGATTTGTTAAAGTGAAAGGACATTCCGGAGACGAATATAACGATATGGCGGACAGGCTTGCCAAGGATGCGCTCGGTATAAAATAATATATTATAATAGGAAGAATTTTTATATATTTCTATTGAAAAACAAGTAAAATGTGGTATAATAGATATACCACATTTCTTATTGCTATATAATTAATTATATGGCGCTGCTTTTTTAATACTCGAATTTAAATGTTCTGTTTAGAATATTCTTTTTTGCGTATAATACGATTGTATGCGTTTTAACA
>CATJNN010000295.1 GCA_949742185.1 uncultured Clostridia bacterium
ATCTCTTTATCCGTTTAATACTAACGGGAATAAAGGAATTGCATGCGGATTGGGGAATATACAGAAAATTGCAGACGGCGAACCGCTCGGCGGACGCACCAGAGCAGAGGACGATTTTGAAGCGTATGAGGATGAGGACGACGATTTCCTGAGTTAAGGAGTGGGATATGATGCAGAAAATATCCGTGGACATTGAAACCTTTTCTGACGTTGACCTCATAAAGTGCGGAGTGTATAAATATGCTGATTCTCCTGCTTTTGAGATACTTCTGTTTGCTTATTCCGTAGACAACGGGGAAATACATATCATTGATCTTGCGAGCGGCAATAAACTGCCGGAGGAAATAATCGCAGCAATTAAATCCGATACCGTTATAAAGACAGCGTTCAATGCTCAGTTTGAACGGGTGTGTCTGTCAAAGCATCTTGGTATCCTGCTTGACCCTTCGTCTTGGTATTGCACAGCGGTACAGGCTGCGGAGCTGTCGCTGCCGTCATCGCTTGCAGACGTCGGCGCGGCTCTTGGCTTGGAACGGCAGAAGATGACCGAGGGTAAGGAGTTAATCAAATACTTCTGTGTTCCGTGCAAGCCAACTAAATCAAACGGCAGCAGAACAAGGAATATGCCGTGGAATGCTCCTGAGAAATGGACTTTGTTTAAGGAATACTGCAAAAGAGATGTTGATGTGGAGCGTCAGATTGCAAAAAAGCTTGATATGTATCCCATCAGCGGGTCAGAGCATAGGTTATACGTTCTCGACCAGAGAATAAATGACCACGGTGTGCTTGTGGACTTATCATTGGCGCAGCAGGCAATAAAGATAAATTCCATACAGACCGCAGTGGCTACGGAGCAGGCATATACATTAACAGGTCTTGAAAATCCGAACTCCGTAGCACAGCTTAAGGCGTGGCTTACAGAGAACGGTGTGGAGATTGAAAGCCTTTCAAAAAAGGCTGTGGCGGCGCTTGCAGATGAAACGGACGGAGATATACAGGAAATGCTGCATTTGCGGCTGTTGATGTCGAAAACATCGGTAAAAAAATATGAGGCTGTTATGCGTTCGGTATGCAA
>CATJNN010000296.1 GCA_949742185.1 uncultured Clostridia bacterium
GAACTTTTTTTGCACTGTTTATTTTTCAATGTACGACTGCCGTCTCAAAGACAGCTCATTTATTATATCACCCCCCTCCCTCTATGTCAATACCTTTTTTGCATTTTTTTTGCAAATTTTTATATAATTCTAAAAAATCAAGGGAGAATAAACAAATCCCCCTTGATTTTAAGCCCGAATATTTTTTTATTCCTCCGCAATAAACTCCGCATCTTTGGCAGAGCATAAAGGCTTTAAGCTATATAAATCATCAAATATAAACACTGTTGCTTTGTCAACATTCTGCGCAGAATCTATTTCAACAGCAATATTCTTTTCTGTCTCCTGCGCCCAGAACATCTCCGACGACATTCCGACTAAAACGCCGTCTTTATATAAAGCCGCCGCAATACAACAATCATATGGTATATTCTCAAGAGAAACTTTGAAATAATACATCTTATCACCAAAATACTCCGATTCCGTCACTGTTGCAGATAAAACAGACGGTTTGGGAATTTGCGCGCTGCTATAGTGTATATTAGTTTCAAGTCCGTAATTTCCGTCTTCAATCTCAATATTCTCCCAATCCGCCTGAGTTCCTTCATAATATATTTTCGGCGACATTCCTCCAAAAGCGCGTCTTTTTATAAGCTTTACGCTCGCAGGTATAAATACCGTACCCATATTGGAGCAAAATGAAAACACAAATTCTCCGATTTCTTCAACTCCATCCGGGATTATCAAAACTTTTAAATCTTCGCAATCAGCAAATGTAAACGCTCCTATTTTAGTTATTCTCTGCGGAAGCTCTATCTCTTTAAGGTTTTCGCATCCCTCAAACGCGTGGTCGCCGATTAATGTTACATGAGAAGGGATTTTCACACGCTGAAGATTATAATTGTAATAAAACACATACGAATTAATCTCTGTAACGCTATCGGGAATGGTGTATTCCGAATTCATTTCATCTTTTCCATATGCAATTATTTTTGTTTTATTCTTATTAAATAAGACACCGTCTATATCCGAATAATCAGGATTGGACGCGTCTACGGATATATTCAGTTTTCTGCAATGCAGAAACGCTCTGTCGCCAATACTTGTTATATTCTTATTTATTGTCAGATTTGTAAGAAACTTACCTCCGCTAAACGCTCCGCAAGCTATGGAGGTGACACTGTCAGGAATAACATATTCTGGCCTCTCTCCGCTTTTTGAGTACATAATCAATTCAGTTGCTTCCTTATTGAACAGCACACCATCTACAGACGAATATTTTTCATTATTTTCATCCACATATATATTGAGCATCTGTCCTCCGGCAAAAGCGCTTTCGCCTATATGCGTTACCCCTTCCGGTATCATAACCTCCGTCAGCAAATTGCATCCGTAAAAAGCTTCTTTTTCAATAACGGTTACATTATCAGGAATTATAATCTCGCTAATATTTTCACAATGCATAAACGCCCTTTCTCCTATGTACGTCAATGTTTCGGGAAGCATTATACTGTCGAGATTCCGACAGCCATAAAACGCATATGTATTTATCCTCTCCACATTCCGCGACATTTTTAAATTATAAAGCGCCCGGCATCGGTCAAAAGAATTCTCTCCTATTTCTATTACACTATCTGCAATCTCCGCATTCTCAAGATTAATCAATCCGTTGAATGCAGAAATACCAATATTGGTTACTCCGTTTTCAATAATCAAGTTTTCGATATTACGTTCATAATCAAACCACGGCGTAATACTATCCGAATAATCATTCATATCTCCCGTTCCGCTGAGTACCAAGGTATAGTTATTTCTAAGCTCCCATCTCACATTATCTCCGCACCAGCCGCTTATCGTCTGGGCAAATGCGCACGGCGCGAACGCCGCCGCAATCGCAACCGCCAACAACAATCCAACAATTCTTTTCCTCATTTTCTTCCTCCTCAAATCGAAAAACAATGAATGCATCGAGGCGCGCAGATATATGACGGATAGGGACCCGCACACGCATTTTTTTGCAATTAAAAAAGCGCGCCGCTCAACCCGAGCAACGCGCTAAAAAATACATCACTCGAATTGTTGTCACGCAATTTAATTTTTCAGTAATGTTAGTCTGTATTTTTACATATACGAAAATAGAGCATGTATTTTTTAACAATAAAAAAACACAAACCAGTCCAAAACAAATATTAAATTACGTGACATGTTTAATATACCACAATCCGGAACATTTATCAAATTTTTATTTTTATAGCGTCATATTCATAATAATATATGTAGAAAGTCAAATTCACCCTCGTTATGTGAATATATCCTAAAAAAATGCAAAAAATACTTGACATACACCCCTTGCTTTTGATATACTGTTGTACGTTAGACTGCGTGCAGTCTGTAATCAAAGAAATGGAGCGTGAAATTTATCATGATTTCAGAAGCGGAAAAAGCCTTGCTGCACATAGGTTTTAAACAAACCATGCGAGCCCTGGACGAATCGTCTGCGGCGAAGGTGTTTCTGTCAGAGGACTGCGATACAAAAATCAGCGTTCCCGTGGAAAAACTGTGCGGTGAAAAAAACGTACCTGTTTCTTATGTGCCCACCATGCGCGAGCTTGGCGACATGTGCGGCATTGAAGTGGGAGCGTCGTGTGCGGTAGTTCTTTCCAAATAAATATAACGCATAATTATGCGATTATATTATAAATAAAACATTTTATAAGCAAGGAGGTGTAATTCGGTATGCCAACATTTAACCAATTAGTAAGAAAAGGTAGAAAGACTGTTGAAAAGAAATCAACATCGCCTGCGCTTCAAAAGGGACTTAACTCTCTTAAAAAGCGTTCTACCGACCAAAGCTCTCCGCAAAAGAGAGGGGTTTGCACGGCTGTAAGAACAGCAACGCCGAAAAAGCCGAACTCGGCTCTTCGTAAAATCGCCAGAGTACGTCTGACAAACGGTATTGAAGTTACAGCTTACATTCCCGGCATCGGTCATAATCTTCAGGAACATAGCGTTGTTATGATTCGAGGCGGCAGAGTTAAGGACCTTCCGGGTACACGTTACCATATCATCCGTGGTACGCTTGACGCGCAGGGCGTTGCAAACAGAATGCAGTCAAGAAGTAAATACGGCGCTAAGCGTCCGAAGCCGGAAAAGAAATAAGGTGTCACATTACTGATTTAGTGCGGCTTACCGGATTTATACACATTATATATTCGTGTTTCCTGCACTGACGGAGCCTTGAAATAACAGGCTCAGAGTACCTGTGATGAAGATTTATCACATAAGGAGGGAAGAAAAGTGCCAAGAAAAGGTTATATTGCAAAAAGAGAAGTGTTAGCTGACCCAATCTATGACAGCATTGTTGTTACAAAGCTTATAAACAACATTATGCTCGACGGTAAAAAGGGCGTTGCACAGAGAATTGTATACGGCGCATTCGACATCATAAAAGAAAAAACGGGCAGAGACCCGCTTGAAGTCTTTAATGAAGCGATGGACAACATCATGCCTGTTCTTGAAGTTAAGGCAAGACGTGTCGGCGGCGCAACATATCAGGTGCCGATGGAAGTTCGCCCTGAAAGAAGACAGACTTTAGGTCTGCGCTGGCTCACGCGTTACTCGCGCGAGCGCAATGAGCGCACAATGCGCGAAAGACTCGCAAACGAGCTTATGGACGCTTTAAACGGCACCGGCGGTTCTGTTAAGAAACGCGAGGACACGCACAAAATGGCGGAAGCAAACAAAGCGTTCGCACATTATCGTTGGTAATCCGGCGAATACAAACAGCGGAATAACAGATTTTAATGAACTGATATTCCTGGCTTTACAAAACGTCGGAAGGAGGAAGATATATGCCAAGACAAGTTTCTTTGGAAAATACAAGAAATATCGGTATCATGGCTCATATTGATGCCGGTAAAACTACTACGACAGAAAGAATTCTGTTCTATACAGGCCGCGTTCATAAAATCGGCGAAACGCACGAAGGCGCGGCGACAATGGACTGGATGGCGCAGGAGCAGGAGCGCGGTATCACAATCACATCCGCCGCTACAACATGTTTCTGGGGCGAAAGAGGTTCAGACAAGAAAAAAAGAATTAACATTATAGATACACCGGGACACGTTGACTTCACGGTTGAAGTGCAGCGTTCGCTGCGCGTGCTCGACGGCTCTGTAACGGTTATGTGCGCTAAGGGCGGCGTTGAACCGCAGTCTGAAACGGTTTGGCGTCAGGCAAACGACTACAGCGTACCGCGTATGGTATACGTTAACAAAATGGATATCATGGGAGCGGACTTTTATAAGGTTGTAGACATGATTCACGAGCGTTTGCAGGCAAACGCCGTTCCGATTCAGCTTCCTATAGGCGCTGAGGACGAATTTAAAGGAATTATCGACCTTATGACTATGAAAGCCGAAGTTTACTATGACGACCTCGGTCAGGAATACGGCGAGGAAGATATTCCCGAGGATATGAAAGAAAAGGCTGAGGAATACCACAACGCAATGGTCGAGTCTATTGCAGAAACAGACGAAGACCTTATGATGAAGTACCTTGAGGGAGAGGAAATTTCTGTTGACGAGCTTAGAGCCGCTCTCAGAAAAGCTACAATTAATAATGATATTGTTCCTGTAACCTGCGGCACGTCATACAGAAACAAAGGCGTTCAGCTTCTGCTCGACGCGATTATCGACTATATGCCGTCGCCGCTCGACGTTCCGAGCATCAAGGGCGTCGACCCCGACACAGGCGACGAGGATGAAAGACCGTCGTCTGACGACGAGCCGTTCTCAGCTCTCGCGTTCAAGATTGCGACAGACCCGTTCGTTGGTAAGCTCTGCTTCTTCCGTGTATATTCAGGTACGCTCGACTCCGGCTCATACGTGCTTAACGCATGCAAGGGCAATAAAGAGAGAATGGGCCGCATCCTGCAAATGCACGCTAACCACAGAGAAGATTTAGAGACAGTATACGCGGGAGACATTGCCGCTGCTGTCGGTCTTAAAAACACAACGACAGGCGACACGCTCTGCGATGAAAAACATCCGATTATTCTGGAGTCCATGGACTTCCCTGAACCGGTTATCCGCGTTGCGATTGAGCCTAAAACAAAGGCTGGTCAGGAAAAGATGGGTATCGCTCTCGCGAAACTCGCTGAAGAAGACCCAACCTTTAAGACATATACAGACGAAGAAACAGGTCAGACGATTATCGCCGGAATGGGCGAGCTTCATCTTGAAATCATCGTAGACAGACTTCTCCGCGAATTCAAGGTTGAAGCGAACGTCGGCGAACCTCAGGTATCGTACCGCGAGGCTATCAGAAAGCCTGTTAATATCGAGCACAAATACGCTCGTCAGTCCGGCGGTAAAGGTCAGTACGGTCACGTATTCTTAAAGCTTGAACCGCAGGAAGAAGGCAAGGGCTATGAATTTGTCAACTCAATCGTCGGCGGAGCTATCCCGAAGGAATATATCCCTGCGGTAGACGCCGGTGTTCAGGGCGCAATGCAGGCAGGTGTGCTTGCGGGCTACAACGTTGTTGACGTTAAGGTAACGCTTTACGACGGCTCATATCACGAGGTGGACTCTTCGGAAATGGCGTTTAAGATTGCCGCTTCAATGGCGTTTAAAGAAGGTATGAAAAAGGCGGACCCTGTTATCAAGGAGCCTATCATGCTTGTAAACGTTATTGTCCCCGAGGATTACATGGGCGACGTTATGGGCGATTTGAACTCCCGCCGCGGTCTTATCCAGAAGATGGAAGCCCGTTCAGGCGGCGTTCAGCAGATTACAGCCATGGTTCCGCTTTCAGAGATGTTCGGCTACGCAACGGAACTGCGTTCAAGAACGCAGGGCCGCGGACAATACTCAATGGAACCTTCGCATTATTCTGAAGTTCCAAAGACTATTCAGGAAAAAATCGTTAAAGAACGCACAAAAGACAACGATTAATCAATATTTAGCTCATTTTTATAAATTGTACTTGATTTTTTTGCTAAAAGATTGTACAATAATAGGTAGTAAAATCCATTTTAGGAAATAAAGGAGGAAATAATACAATGGCAAAGGAAAAGTATGAGAGAAGTAAACCACATGTAAACATTGGTACTATTGGTCACGTTGACCACGGTAAAACAACTCTTACAGCCGCAATCACAAAGGTTCTGGCTATGAAGGGTCAGGCTCAGTTTGAAGCTTACGACATGATTGATAAGGCTCCTGAGGAAAGAGAAAGAGGTATCACAATTTCAACAGCTCACGTTGAGTATGAGACAGACAATCGTCACTATGCTCACGTTGACTGCCCGGGACATGCCGACTATGTTAAGAACATGATCACTGGAGCTGCTCAGATGGACGGCGCTATCCTCGTTGTATCAGCTGCAGACGGTCCGATGCCTCAGACAAGAGAGCACATCCTGCTCGCTCGTCAGGTTGGCGTTCCTTATATCGTAGTATTCATGAACAAGAGAGACCAGGTAGACGACGACGAGCTTCTTGAGCTCGTTGAGATGGAAATCAGAGACCTTCTTTCAGAGTATGACTTCCCTGGCGACGATACTCCTATCGTTTGCGGCTCAGCTCTTCAGGTTCTCGAATCAAGCGCTACAGACCCGTCGGCTCCGGAATACGAGTGCATTCTTAAGCTTATGGAAGCAGTAGACAGCTACATCCCGACTCCTGAAAGACAGACAGACCTTCCGTTCCTTATGCCTGTTGAGGACATCTTCTCAATCACAGGCCGCGGTACGGTTGCTACAGGTAGAGTAGAAAGAGGTCAGTTAAAGGTTAACGATGAAGTTGAAATCATCGGTTTAACAGACGAGAGAAGAAAAGTTGTTGTAACAGGTATCGAAATGTTCCACAAGCTTCTTGACGAGGCTGAAGCGGGCGACAACGTTGGCGCGCTTCTCCGTGGTGTGCAGAGAACAGAAATCGAGAGAGGTCAGGTTTTGGCAGCTCCCGGCACAATCAATCCGCACACAAAATTTAAGGCTGAAGTTTACGTCCTCACAAAGGACGAAGGCGGCCGTCACACACCGTTCTTCAACAACTACAGACCGCAGTTCTATTTCAGAACAACAGACGTTACAGGCGTTATCAACCTTCCTTCGGGCGTTGAAATGTGCATGCCTGGCGATAACGTAAAGATGGAAGTTGAGCTTATCACTCCTATCGCTATCGAAAAAGGTCTTCGTTTCGCTATCCGTGAGGGTGGTAGAACAGTTGGTTCGGGCGTTGTTTCCGAAATCGAGGGCTAATAATAATATTTGATATAAAAAATACAGGGCTTTTGCCCTGTATTTTTTTACTGCAATTAAACAAAAAAAACAGCCCCCACGTGCTAAAGTTAGGTCTATTTTAACTTTTAGTCAATCTTCGGCATAACCGTTTAAGGTCTTGCCTTTTTCTATTTTTATTATATATCTACTATCTGTATTTGTCAATACAAACCACTCACAAATTTTAATATTTATCAGTCCATTTCATTTTTTCCCTTGCAA
>CATJNN010000297.1 GCA_949742185.1 uncultured Clostridia bacterium
ACAGGAACTCAGTATTTAGAAAACATCGTCAGTTTCGCCGTTAATATGGCTGTCAGTAGAAAGGGCGCGGCTATAGATAAAAACGGGCGGCTTATCGCATGGGGCAACAACGGCTACGGCAGTTCAGCTTTAGGTTTCGCTTCGGGAGGTACAAGCGGAACATATATGAATAATGTTGTTGCAATATCTTTAAGTTATCAACAAGAGGTTATTTTAACTTCAGATGGATATGTGTATGTTGCAGGAACAAGCAATCCTCAAGGATATGGCACGGGAACAAACAACGTGCAGTCAACGCCCGCGCGCGTACTTCGCGGCGATTCGCCGTCAAAGTCGGGATATCTTGAAAAGGTGGTTATAATATATACAGGCAATGAAACAGAGAGAAGACACAGGCTGGCGATAACTTCGGACGGCAAATGCTGGGGCTGGGGACAGATAGGCGGTAATAGTGACGGCGGCACGGCTTCTTGCTCATGGGGAAACAGCACAGCTTCAAGATATCCAAAGCTTACAAGCGTCAGCAGCCAGAATCCGGATAAAAAAGTTTTAATGATGACGGGTTCAGGATCTGGATACGATGGAAAAATGTATGTTTTAAGCGACGGGAGCGCATGGGGACAGGGCTCTAACAGTTACGGTCAGCTCAGTATTACAAGTATTTCTGTAAACGGACCAAAAACAGCGACAAAATTGGGAACAGGAATGTTCGGTATACGATATTTGACAGGTGCAAATATGGGGGCTTTTATTCTCGGCATAAAAGACGACGGTTATGTTTGGGGTGTGGGAAGCGCCAGCAAAGGTCAGCTGGGCAGAGGCGCAAAAAAAGAAAAAAATCCTACGCCAACGCGGGTTATAGGAAAAGAAGACATTGGCGCGGACGGACACTTTGCACACCTCAGCATTTCCGAAGCAACATTTAACCGCGACGGCATCGACGAAAGGGTTCAGATACGCAACGATAACATTATACGTTCGGACGGCTCTGCAATAACCGCCGTACAGCTCGGAGACAGGCTGACGGTTTCGCCCTCCGATGTAATGGGCTATAATAATACAGGGCAGGACGGCTCAGATTTTAATTTGTTAGTATCAGTGGAATATTCGACATTTATCCCGACAGGTATAGAGTTTAGCTCTTATAACGAAGATGTTGCGACTGTAGACAGCCATACCGGTGCTATAACGCCCAAAAAAGCGGGTATAACATATATAATCGTTAAAGACAGCGAGGGGAGCATAGGGTCGTTCAGATTAAACGTAATCCCTAAAAATGATGCCTTCATAGCATTTCCGCAGTTGACGGGAGGATATATGTCCGGAATGGCTTTAAAAGCAAACGGGACTGTGTGGACGTGGGGTAACAATGCGGTTTCGCTTGGAAACGGAAAAAAAGATTCTATAGCAACAACACCTATACAGGTGATACATGAGGACGGCACTCCTCTTACAGATATTGTGCGAATAAGCGCAAGCGGAACAGTGTTTGCGGCTGTGGACAGATTCGGCAAAGTATGGATGTGGGGCAGTAATGGATCCGGACAGATGGCGCAGGGAAATTTTAACGAGAGAACTTATTGGTATCCCGTGCGCCCGAAAAACGAAGACGGAACAGGATATCTGGACGAGGCTCATCGGATTATTCAAGCCGAAGCGCAAGGTGGGAACTCCTCTGACGATTTAAAAGGAACAATGCTGTTCCTTGATATAGACGGATATATATATGGAGCAGGTGCAAACTCCGGAGTATACGGCGCGCTTGGTCCTTATTCCGTTGGAGACAGAGTTCTTCCGATTAACCTTACAGAAAAGCTCGAGCTTTCGACAAGAGTGAAATTGCTGGCTCGCGGAGGCGGCTCCATAAGTAACGGCAAATTTTTGCGCGACGACGGAAAAATGGTAGGCTGGGGAAACAATCGTTACGGAGATTTGGGTGTTTCGACAAATGTGGGGAAAGATACATATGTTGAAGCATGTTACACAGGCGCATACTCAGACTATATTATCGAGCTTTTCGGCGGGGTATACGCTACTTCAGCGATATCAGAGAAAGGTTATACATATTTATGTGGAAATGGGCGTTATTCGCTGACAAGCAACTCATATTTGAGCACTGAGACAGACGGCAGCAAACCGCTGTTTAATAGTGCTTGGAGCCCCAGCCAAGTGTATATGGTAAAAAGTAACGGACTTGTTTATGCAACGGTCTACAATTCCAATATTTATGCACCTAAAAACGCTGCAGATGATACAGGACGTCTAAACAACGTTATAACGGTGGGCGCAGAATCATATGGCAATTACAATGGTTTTGCAGTGCGCTCTGACGGTTCCGTGTGGGGTTATGGCGAAAAAACAAATAGTCAGCTTGGAAACGGCGAAATAATAATAAATGATGAGTATAGCGACTATTATTTTGCTGTACAGGTAGGAGAGAAGCCGCATCTGGAGATAAGCGGGGCGATGCTAAACGGCGAGGCTGTAGAAATCCATGACGGAACACTGAAAAAAGCGGACGGAACGCTTGTTTCAGCGGTTCAGGTGGATGATGTTATTTCTATAACGGATGTTACGGCATTCAAATCGTTTAATGTGTTTGAGGATTCATTTAAGCCGTCTGACGTGGAGTATACAGTTTATAATCCGGAGTCGGGCGTGGTTGAAAATGCGGGCAATGGCAGATTCAGAGCGAAGAAAACCGGCGTGACGTATATCATAATGAAATATGAGCAGGACGGAGAAAAGTATATCTGTTCGTTCCGCTTAAATGTTGTGCCGGCAGGAGGGAATATAGCATATCCGAAGGTTACAGGCGGAGCAGACGTGGCATACGCGCTGAAAGCGGATGGCTCTGTATGGGCGTGGGGTACGAATGCAAGCCGCCATCAAGGTCTTACAAACGGCGTCGGCTCGGGCAAGCTTGGTACAGGAACGCCGTACGGCACAAGCACCGTTCCGGTGCGCGTAGTTAAAGAAGACGGCACGCCGCTTGAAAATATTATTGAAATTGCAAGCGGAACGGTGACCGGATATGCGCTTGATAAAACAGGTCATGTATGGGTTTGGGGCTCAAGCTCAGGCGGCGCGCTTGGACAAGGCGAATCGTCTGACCGCACTACAAAAACTACAATTCCATATGCAACACTTGTTAAAAACGAAGACGCTACCGGCTATCTCGGCGATAAGAAGCAAATAGTACATATAGCCGATTGGTCACAGAAGTCCTATTTGTATAGCACCGGAACAGTCGATTCAACATGCGTTATGATGCTGAACGAGGACGGGGAATTATATGCGTTTGCTTATCAAGGTGTTAACAACGTGTGGATTCAAAAGTCACTTCCCGTAAATTTAAGCAATATTTTTCCTGGTCTGAAAAACACAAAAAATGCCGTTAAATGTGGAACCAGTAATGGAGTTTTTCTTAAAAAAGACGGTTCAGTTTATGGACGAGGGGCTAGTTCTTATGTGGGAGACGGCTTAAGTTCTTACAATGTGAGACGAATACCTGTGGTTTACGAGGATGAAGACACGAAAGAAGATTTATATATTGTATATGTAAACAGTATATCAATGGAGTCCGTGGCGGCTATAGCGTATAACGGTGATGTGTATACATGGGGGCAAAATCAAAATTATGAAACCGCAGCCGGCATAACAACGGGAGTAACAAAACCAACTAAATCAGACGGATATTCAAAGGATGCAAACGGCGTTGTTCCGTTTTTGGCGAGCGGAACTAACGAGAGTATGGTTCTGATGTCGAACGGACAGATATACACGGCGGGTAAATCAGATAATTTAGCTTTGGGACAGGGAACGA
>CATJNN010000298.1 GCA_949742185.1 uncultured Clostridia bacterium
TTTATATATTATCAAAGATTTAGCTGTGTGTAAAGTAAAATAAAAACAATTACATAGATAGGTATTTAAAATGAATTGTAACGTTATTTAAAAAATAATATATAAAGCAAAAAATATTGACTTTTTTTAAAATTGTGGAACTTTTTTGGAAAATGTTATGTCTAATAAGATATAAATACATAAAAAGGAGTGATTTCTAATGAAGAGATTTGTGGGTATTCTATTGGCGGCATGTATGACGCTGGGAACGCTTCCGGCTTTTGCCGCTGAAAGCGACAGCGCGCAGATGCAGGAAGCTCTGGCGTATGTAAAAACAAAGGTGGAGGTGCCGGACGAGCTTAATAAGTTTTCAGGCTCGGTCAGCGAGGATGAAAAGGGAGAAGATGCGCAGTATTCATTTGTATGGCGCGGAGAAGATAATGAAAAAAGTATCCGCGTTATGACGGACAAAGACAGCAAGATTATGGAGTATCGTTTCTTTGACGATGAAGAATACGATAACGCGAAGTTTAATAAGGTGACGGTTGAGGCGGCAAAGGAAGCGGCGGACAGCTTTCTTGAAAAGATAGTGCCTGAAAAAGCGGAAAAGCTTCGTTTTGTATCAAGCGACGATAACGGTTCATATTACAGATATCAGTACATACACGAAGAAAACGGCTATCCTGTTAAGGATGAAAACGTTGTTGTAACCGTTCGTATACGAGGTCAGCAGGACGCGGTTGTTACAGATATGAGCGTGAGCGAATGGACTATGGACGGATTTGAAGTTTCAGAAGCTGACATAGGGCTTGACAAGGCGAAAGAAATTTATAAAAATAAAGGCGGGCATGAGCTTGTATACCGCCGTAGCTATGCAGATGAGAAGATGTATCTTGTATACGCGGCCAAGGACGATGTTAAATATTTTGACGCGGAAACAGGAAATGAAGTTGAATACAATAAATATTTTGGTTTGTATAGAGATGGGGCTGTTAATTCGTCGTCGGCTAAAGCAAGTTTGGCAGGCGGCGCGAGCGCGGCTGACGAGGCTGCTGAGTTCAGCAGGGAAGAGATTGAGGAGCTTGAAAGAGTCGAGGGTATGCTTTCTGTGGATGAGATTGTTGAAAAGCTTCGCGCTATGCCTGAGATAGAGGTGCCGGACGGAGAGGTTCTTTCAAAGAATATATATAAAACATATCATAAGGATAAAGACAGTAAACAATATACAATGTCTTTGCGTATAGGCACTAAGGAAAAAAGCGCGAGCGCATCTGTGGACGCTATGGACGGCGAACTGCTTTCGTTTTATAATTATTGCTCTGACATGTATAAAAA
>CATJNN010000299.1 GCA_949742185.1 uncultured Clostridia bacterium
AAAACTCGCATTTTTTTTAATGCGAACCATTCGGCTGTTTTATGTTTTTTGACAAAATCCCCCTTTCCATCCAAAGGGCAAAAAACGCCCGGCAAACAGTGATAAAAAACACTGTTTACCGAGCATTTCCCCATTAAATTTATTTTGCTTTTATGTTAAAGCTATTTTACAAGCTCCAAAAGCCACGGTGTAACCGGCTTTGCGATTGCGCGGGCGTTTAAATACGCCATTTCAAGCGTCAGACAAGTATTGCCTAAATAATACCCGTCCATCACCGTCAGCGTCATCGCAAGGTCGGGCTTGTCCATTTTTGTAAGATATATCGGAAGAAGGTATTGCACCCGTCCCATATACCCCTGTGCCGAAACAAGTCCCGGCTCCACCACAACCTTCCGTCTTGCAAGCTCTACCGCTGTTTCCAGCAGCAGAGGCAGGTTTTTAGCCTTGCGTATCTTGGCGGGAAGTCTGTCCAAGTTCTCCTCATCGCCTAAAATATGCTCAACATTTACTCTTATTGGCCATTCGGGATTGAAGTTCAGACCTTGCTGCGCCATCGGATATATCGGTCGTTCCGGCAAAGGCTCAATGTACTTGAGCCACGGCGACAATTCATCGCAGAAACCTCTGAAATACCACTCAAGCATAGAATCCATCTTTTTGTTTCTGCCGAAAAATCCGTATATTCCTTTATATCTTGGCGTATAAAGTCCTGTATGAAAGCAGGCGCATTCATTTTCTACATGAAAATATTTTGACGCTTTCTCCTCTTCAAATTCCGAATTAAATTCAATAGCCTGTTTGCGAAAAATAGTATGTATATATCGCTCTAATATCGGTGTTTCTAAATTCTTAGTTTCCACCGCAGGTTTCTTAAACTGCCATGCCTCCGGCAAAGCCATACATTTTAAATCGTATAAATGCCTGTACCATTCCGGTACATACGCAAAATCAAATAAATCTGTTTGTAACATTATCATTGCTTCACCTCATTGCCTTGCATTTTGGAAGAGCTTCAAGATAACCCGCCTGTATTTTAGCCTTCAAATCCTCATCTACATACCGTACCATACTCCCATCGGCAGTAACTTCTTCTCTTGTCGCTAATGCATTTATATAGCTGTCATAATATGCTAAAACTTTCATTTGCGCATCATGATCTCCATGAACGGCACGATATGCCGTTTCATAATCAAGTTTTTTCTCGTTCATTATTGTTATTTCCTTTCATAATAATCTCGTATAAAATTAAATGCTTTCCGTTTCCATTCGCTGATTGTCCGTTCGGAAACATTAAATAGGTCTGCCACTTCTCGTCTTGATAACCCATACCAAAATTCAAGGATCAGCACCTCTTTCTGACATTCTTTAAGCCTAATCATAGCCTCATACAACCGTTCCGTTGTGATTACACAGCTATGACCATGCTCACCTGTTATAACAAACTCAGATGGATATGTATCTTCTTTTCCGTATGTTTCCGCTACATATTGCATCACCTCCATGCCGCCAATTTCATGGTATGTCCGCTTATTTATTTTGGCGATTTCATCTCTGCTCAAATTGCGCATAACTGTTTTGCTGTAACTGTCAAACATCGCCATCGCAACACTGTTACTTTCGGATAAGGAAGCCGACATCTCGTCACCCTCCTTTCCGTGTACAGTCTTGTGATTGTGTCTTTCACCTCCTTCGAAAGACTACGACTGACCAAA
>CATJNN010000300.1 GCA_949742185.1 uncultured Clostridia bacterium
AGCTCCATTATACCTCCGGTAACAATTAATGCTATAGTAAAGATTATTCCGAATACAAACAATATGCTGCTTATAATTATACCCGCTATAGCAAGACCCTTTCCTTTTTCATCATTTTTACCAATCTGCGAAAGACCGACTATCGAAAGGATAAGTCCGATAATGCTTGCAATACCGCCGCACATTAAAATAGACACGCACGAAAGAACAAAACCGCCGATTGCCATGCCGTTCGTTTTGTTATTAACCATGTTAGGCTGCTGAAACTGGTACGGCGGCTGATTCTGAATATTAACAACCGTTCCGCAGTTCGGGCAAAAGTTCCCTGTGAATTCTTTTCCGCAATTAGGACAATTCATTTTTAATACCTCTGCTTTCTAAATTTTACTTATCTCTATAATATTACAAAACTCGTCATAATACAATGCGATTTAAAAATTCATTTTGTTGGCATTTAAATAATCACATCAATTATACGTTGCTCATTTTCATAAGAATCCGCTCAAGATTTTCGTTAATTGGTTTTGTTCCATCAATTCGCATAGTACTAAGCTTTGTTTTGCTTAACCATTGTTCCGTATAATTCTCCGGTTTGACATACGCTGCATTAAAAAACTGTTCTTCTTTTTCATACAAGTCTCCGCCGTACAGCATCCTGCTCCCGAATTTTTGAAAAGAGCGATTTCTCACGCGTTCCATGCGTATTTCTTTGGGAACGCTGATAAGAACCGCGAAACTAAACAACGCCTCAATTTCATCTCCAAAGTCACCCCTTACAGAAGCAAGCACAAATCTGACGCGCTTTTTCAGGTCGTCATATAAAAGTTCTGCGACTTCTGCGCGCGTGCGAGGAGAGGCATAAATATAATTATTATTTGTTTTTGGAAAATAGTAATCCTCTATGTCCATAAATTTGCAGTTAAGCTTATCTGCCAACGCTTTTCCAAACGTGCTTTTTCCGCATCCGTTAAGCCCGCACACAATAATTCCGATTCCCATAATTCGCTCCTGACTATAAGTCTATATCTGCCGGATATGTTTCGTCAATCAAAATATAATTGCAGCCGTACTTTTTGCACATTTCAAGCGCGCGTTCATTATCTTTCAACACGTTATCCATTGTACAGCCCGAGTCGTCAAGACGTTTTTCAATAATATCCGCAAAATCTTTTATGTCGTCAAAATGGTTTTTTATATATTCTTCTGACATAACAAGGCAGCAATATTTTATTTCTTTCAGATAAGCTTCGTTAAAGGAGCGCTTCCAATCGAAAGGAATATATACTCCCTCAACAATAAGATTTTGACGGTTCTCAACCGCAGTTTTTATTATCTCTCTGACAATAGGCCACAGATAATCCGTCAGCTTATCGTCGTTGTCAGGTGTCAGCTCGGTATTTCCGCTTCGTATAAGCCCCATCTTTAATAAATCAATAGATAGATACGGATATTTATATTTATTCAATAATTTTTGAGCCGCCGCCGTTTTCCCGGCATGAGAAGCCCCCGCAATTAAAATAACCATTTTTATGTTCTCCTTTAAAGTATGGTCTTATTTTATCATAAGAAGTATGTTTTATCAATACGCGTTAATGAAATTGACGAGGCGCGCGGGGTTGACAAATGCGGCGATAAGATGTAAAATAACTTGATTGATTTATCACGATAAAGCAAAAGGAGAAAACCATGTCAGACTGGAAAATTCACACGCCGGAGGGCGTGAACGATATTTTGCCGCAGGAATGCGGAAAAAAGCGAGAAATTGAGGACACAATATGGTCTGTGTTCGCGTCTTTCGGCTACCGCGAGGTTCAAACGCCTATGTTTGAATATTACGACGTGTTCGAGGACGTCGGCGGGCAGCTTTCTCAGGAGGTTATGTATAAATTTTTTGACGAGCACGGACGCATACTCACGCTTCGTCCCGACATAACCACCTCTATAGCGCGTATGGCTGCAACAAAGGAAACCGGCAAAACGTTTCCGCTTCGTTATTGTTATAACGGAAGCGTGTTCCGCGCGGAACAAACTCAGGGTGCGCGCCAGAGAGAATTCACGCAGGCTGGTATTGAGCTTATAGGCTCGTCGTCTCCGCGCGCGGACGCGGAGGTTATAGGCGCGTCGATTGAGGCGGTGCTCGCAGTTGGTATTGAGCAATTCCAAATGGAAATAGGGCAGGTGGCATTTTTTAACGGGCTTATTGAGCAGGCGGGGCTTGGAGCGGACGATACTGAAAAGCTCCGAGAACGCATAGACTGCAAGGATTCGCTGGGTATACGCGAGCTGATGGACGAGCTTGATATTGATGAGAGCGTTAAATCTGTAATGATTGAGCTGCCGTACTTATTCGGCGGCAGGGAAGTTATTGAAAAGGCAAATGTTGCCGGACTTAACGAAACCTCGAAAAACGCGCTTGATAATATAGCGAAAATATATGACCTGCTTTGCGAGTACGGCTTTGAGCAATATATTTCGCTCGACCTCGGAATGCTTCAGAGCATTGACTACTATACGGGTTCAATTTTCAAATGCTATACGCATGGAATCGCTTTCCCGATTTGCGCCGGCGGCCGTTATGATAATCTTATGAGCCGTTTTGGAGTAGACGCGGGCGCGGTTGGCGCGGCGTTCGGTATAAACCGCATTTTATCGGCTCTGCGGAGCGCGGGAGCGGATTCGGAAACGCGCGGCATTTCGGCGACGCTTGTTTTTGCGGAGGAAGCGGCGGACGCCGAGGCGTATGAGGTGGCGTTTAATCTGCGTGTGAGCGGATGTCTTGTCGAAATGTATTTGGAGGACGGAGATTATCGCGCGGCGGAAGAATACGCCGTTAAAACCAATGCGGGCTGCATGATGCGCGTGTTTGCAGACGGACGGCTTATGCTTAAGGATTTTATAAAGAACGAAATTGTGGAGACCACGGTTAAAGATTTTTTGAGCTATTACGAGGAAGACGACTGCTGCGGTCACGAGCACCATCATGACTGCTGCGGCTGCGAAGAATAAGGAGGAAAGCATGAGCTATTTAACTGTTGCGCTTGCTAAGGGGCGGCTCGCGGAGCTTGCGATGGACTTGTTCACGTCTATCGGCATGGACTGCGCGGAAATGAAAGAAAAAACGAGAAAGCTTATTTTCACAGACGAGGAACACAAAATGAAATTTATCCTCGTTAAAGCGTCGGATGTGCCGACATATGTGGAATACGGGGCGGCGGATATAGGCATTGTCGGAAAGGACACGCTTTTAGAGGAACACAGAAACTTATACGAGATGATTAACCTTGATTTTGGCAAATGCAAAATGGCAGTCTGTGGACCGATTGAAATAAAAGATGAATTTTCAAATATAAACAATCTTCGCGTCGCGTCTAAATATCCTTATATTGCAAACAGCTTTTTCAAGGACGTAAAGGGACAGACGATAGAGCTTATAAAGCTGAACGGTTCGGTGGAGCTTGCGCCGCTTGTGGGTTTGTCGGACGTTATCGTTGATATTGTGGAAAGCGGGAGAACGCTCAAGGAAAACGGTTTGGACGTTTTGGAGGATATATGTCCGCTCAGCGCGTGGTTTGTGGTTAACAAAGTCAGCATGAAAATGCATACGCCGCGGATTATGGATATAGTGGCAAAATTTAAAGAGGAGCTGAAAAAAGCATGAAGATTTATCCGGCTATAGATATACGCGGCGGCAAATGCGTGCGGCTTTTGCAGGGACGATTTGACGATATGACCGTGTTTGGCGACAGTCCGGCGGATATGGCTGAAAAATGGGAGCGGCTCGGCGGCGAATATATACATGTCGTCGATTTGGACGGCGCGCGCGGCGACGGCGCGAACGACGCGGCTATACGCGCAATCTGCGGGAGAGTTAGCGTACCCGTGCAGACCGGCGGCGGGGTGCGCACCATGGACGACATAAGAAGTAAGCTTGACGGCGGCGCGGCGCGGGTAATCATCGGCACGGCAGCCGTGCGCGATAAAGAGCTTGTC
>CATJNN010000301.1 GCA_949742185.1 uncultured Clostridia bacterium
AAATATTTAATTTTCATAATTGTCTTCCAATAATTAATTTATTGTTTTAATTTAAAAACTATGTTATTATTATAATATGTATTTTATATTAAAAAGGAGCTCCCGTCATGAAAAAGTACATATATATAATGCTATTTTTATTTTTTGTAATCACATCTCCCCGGGTTCTTGCGGAAACCTATCTGATAGGGACAAACCCCAATAATGTATCTCTTTTTTCCTCATTAGACGCAGAACCCGTCGCACCCTCTGTCGGAGTATATTCCACCGATGACAGAGAATACGCCGAACAGCTTCTTGCCGAAGGCAAAATTGCTTATATAGAAAAAGCCGCCTCTGTTGAACTCTTTTCCTTTGAACAAGACCCGCTCTTCATGCGTCAGTGGAATCTGCAAACCTGCGGCTTTCCCAAAGCCCGCTCATATACGCGAGGCACAAACGATGTACTTGTCGGCGTAATAGACTCCGGCGCCGAACCAAATCATCCCGACTTCGGAGATAACATTCTCCCCGGCTACAGCACCGCAGAAAATGCCGCTAACCCAACCGACGCAGCAGACACTCTCGGTCACGGCACGGCCGTCGCGGGAATAATCGGCGCTCTTGCCTATAACGGCGAGGGCACAGCGGGCATAGCGGATAACGTGCGAATCCTGCCCGTCCAATACACAAAATCAGGCAACATATCAACCGAAGCTCCCTTTCTTGCGGCAATAGAATATGCGCTTAATCAAGGATGCGACATAATTAATATAAGCGCGGGCACACCCGCATACACCGCCTCGCTTAAACGATTAATGGACAGGGCGTACGCCGAAAATGTAATTGTTGTGTCCGCCGTCGGCAACAGCGGCACGGGCGACTACAACTATCCTGCCGCTTTTAATACAGTAGTCGGCGTCGGTTCAACCGATAAAAATAATATCGTAACAAATTTTTCTCAAAAAAACACCTCGGTTAATGTCTGCGCCCCCGGTCTGGACATAACTGCGCCGATTTCATATGAATATTCCAAACTGCTTGTAACACAAATCTCTTCGGGATATGGCTATGGTAACGGCACCTCTTTTTCCTGTCCGCAGGTTGCGGCAGCAGCAGCTCTTGCACGTTCAATCAAGCCTGATCTCACTCCTGATGAGTTTTTATCGCTTATAAGTGAAACGTCAACCGACCTCGGCGAAGCAGGTTACGATATCTCATATGGCTACGGACTTTTAAATATTGAAGCCATTTTAAACAAACTTAACCCCGAATTATCCGAAACATGCGTAGTTACGCATAACATAAAAAAAGACGGGGAAAATACTGTAATAACAATTACGAATAACACTGCGATTCCTGCTAAGGGCAAATCAATAACGGCATTCTTCTCATCAGAAGACATCTTTGCCGACTCTCCTAAAACAGAATATATAGAAATATCTCCGAAAAACACATCAGATATAACCCATATAACTCCCGATTGCAGTTATGCTCAAGGATTCTTATGGTCGGATTTTGATAATATGAAACCGCTTTTAAAAGCAACGCAAAAAATATTATGCAAATAAAATTATTTTGAAAAACGCTTGACAAATTTTAAAATAGTGATATAATAAAATTAATAATGATAATCATTATCGTTTTGCTCTCAAAAGAAAGGGCAGTAGTTATGGAAATAAAATCAAAAAAGAGCAAACAGCGCGATGCACTTCTTGCCGCGCTGCGGGATACCAACTGTCATCCGACCGCATTGTGGCTATACGATAAACTTCGTATACAATTTCCGCAAATAAGTCTGGCAACGGTATACCGCAATCTTAATCTTCTGCATCAAACAGGGGAGATAATAAAAATCGATATTGGCGACGGAACAGAACATTATGACGGTGCGATAAATCCTCATTGTCATTTTGTCTGCGACGAATGCCGCTCAATTATAGACGTCCCTTCTGTACCTATGCAGAATATTGACCAAAATGTCGCGAAAATGCTTAGCGCTGACATACGCGGTCATTCACTTGTGTTTTACGGCAAATGTAAATCATGCCGTGAATAAAAAATGTATATTTTTATTAATTAGGAGGATTTCAACATGAAGAAATTTGTTTGCACAGTATGCGGCTATGTTCACGAGGGAGACGCGGCTCCGGCTCAGTGTCCGGTATGTAAAGCCCCGGCGGATAAGTTTAAAGAAATGACCGAAGGCGCTTTAAACTTTGTGTGCGAGCACGAAATTGGTGTTGGCGCAAAAGGCAAAATCGAAGACGACGTGTATCAAGGTCTGAAAGAAAACTTTGAGGGCGAATGTACAGAGGTTGGTATGTATCTTGCTATGGCGCGTCAGGCAGTGAGAGAGGGCTATCCCGAAATCGGCGCATTCTATCAGCAGGCAGCTTTTGAAGAAGCAGAGCATGCGGCAAAATTTGCTGAGCTTCTCGGCGAAGTTGTTGTTGCCGACACAAAGAAAAATCTGCAGATGCGCTCAGATGCTGAATGCGGTGCAACAGCAGGAAAGCTTGAAATAGCAAAAAGAGCAAAAGAACTCGGGTACGACGCTATCCATGACACAGTTCATGAAATGGCAAAAGACGAGGCAAGACACGGAAAAGGCTTTGAAGGTCTTTTAAAGAGATACTTCGGTTAATATTGAAGCAAAATTTGAGGTGTCAACCCCCAAATTTTGCTTTTACTGTTGTTTCACAACCCGATTAATATGATTGAGGGCGGTCTTTAGACCGCCCCGATTTTTGGAAGGAGAAAAGATTATGTTGGATAACAAAGTTGTTGAATTATTAAACGACCAAATTAATAAGGAGCTTTACAGCGCATATCTATACCTTGATATGGCAAACTTTTATATTGACAACGACTTAGAAGGATTTGGGAATTGGTACAATATTCAGGCGCAGGAAGAGCGCGACCACGCTATGCTGTTTATTAAATACCTGCAAAATAACGGCATTAAGATAACGCTTGAAGCAATCGAAAAGCCGGACGTTACATTTAAAAACCTAATAGATCCGCTGCTCGCAGGAGCAAAACACGAACGTTATGTGACTGATTTAATACATACTATTTATGATGCGGCTTACAGCGTAAAGGATTTTCGCACAATGCAGTTTTTAGACTGGTTTGTAAAGGAACAGGGCGAGGAAGAAACCAATGCCGACGCTATGGTGAAAAAATTTGAACTGTTTGGCGACGATCCCAAAAGTTTGTATCTTCTTAATCAGGAGCTTTCCGGACGCGTATATTCAGCGCCCAGTCTTACACTTTAATTTAAAATACAAACTACAGTTTTATGCTATGTACATAAAAAGGCGGAAAGCTAACTTTCCGCCTTTTTGCAAGCATTTTTTATTAGAATACAGGCATTGGTTCAGACTTTGCGCACCACATAACAGCAAACAGCGAACCGCCCGCCAAACTAAGCATTGCCAGTCTGCCCAATATAAAATACAAACCTATATGCGCTCCGTTCAAAACAATCCCCGGTACAACTATAACTGCAGCGGCGACAATACAAGCCGCCGGCACAAACCAAAGCTTTGCCACTATTCCTCTCCCTGCGGGCATGAAATTTGTAAATAATGTTGCCAAAGCAAACAGCGTTGCCGCCGTCCCGGCCAAAACCAACACGCCCGACAGCATATTAAGCATCCAGTTCAATATCATAGTAAATCCAAAATTAAACAGCCGAAAAACGCTGAATAAATTTCTTACAAACATTATTAAATCCACAAGCGTCAGCGCGCCAAATCCAACAAGCGATAATATTCCTGCTTTTTTATAAATAAGCCCTGCCGCCGCCAATCCGGCTCCTACAATTATAAAACAGGCGCTAAGCGACGCACTCACTATAAACTGCAGTAATATTACAAGAGCATAAACCCCAACCAAAATACCCGCAATTATTCCATACTGCGGCTCTTTCTT
>CATJNN010000302.1 GCA_949742185.1 uncultured Clostridia bacterium
ACGGTCAATAGACGTTCCGCCGAATAAGTATTCGGTATCGGAAAAATCTTTATATTCTGCCTTATATGTTCCTGTGTAATGGTCGTCTCCGTATTTGCGCTCACCATTTAACGAAATATCATTTGTGAGGGTTGTATTTCCTGCCAACTGAATAACGCTGTTATAACCGCCAAGTATTTGGTCTTTTGAACACGCGCAAAAGAGGGAGCAGCCTATACAAACACATAATAATACAATTATCTTTTTCAATGTAATCACCAGCCTTTCTTTTGTGCAGGACTTTTTTTCTTTTTAACTGTCTTTTTCGGCTCTTTGTCCTTTATCAGAAGGACAATAAGCACTGTCAGCGCTATCATAATAAGCATACTGAACGCACATACCGGCATATTCCAATTTACAGCGGCGTCATAGCTTCGATAGCCAATCAAGCCTAAACTTGCTGTAATCGGATAAATACTTGCTAAGGTCATATTCCCTGCGGCAAACATTCCGCCATACCCGTAAACAAACGCTATGATTGCGCCTATCATATTGCCGTTTGGTATTTTAGCGGCAACGGCGATAATCGGCAATACTGCAATATATAGAAACAAGCAATTTAGTGTAATCTGAATAAGCGCTTGTAATGACAACATTACAGAAAATCCCGAAAATCCTACCACTAATTCAGCGCAAACAGTGAATAATGTACTTATCACACCAAAGAATACAGAAATCAGTCCGCATACAATAAGTTTCCCACATAATAATCTGCGATATGAAATCGGTATCGGCAAGATGATTTTCAAAGTATCGTCCTTTTCCTCTCTTGCTATTGTATATCCCGTGATTAGGGTAATACACATAGGAAATATTGTTAAAGCATTATTCTTAATAACTTGTTCAACCAAATTTGCAAACGTCCATACGCTTCCGTCCTCTGCCGTAGAAGTAAACAGCGTCAGAACAACGGTGAATAACATTAGCAAGACCCCTGCCCACAATATATGATAACGCTTTAATTTTAATAATTCTGTTTTAACAATTCGGTACATAATGCTATTCACTCCTTTTTTTATACAGCCAATCAATCAGCATTACCGACAAAACTGCCATAATGCCTAAAATCATCACTGTTTCAAATGTTGACGGTATTTTATCAGCCAATAAACTCGTATTCAAATTTATTCCGTGTTTTACCATATCGCCGGCACACCAAAGAGTAGTCAACGGAATGGGTATAACCCAGCATACAAATTTTGGTACTACTGTAAAAACACATTCCACCATTAAACTGAAAACAGTATAGAAAAGACACAGCAATACGGAAAAAATATATGTCCTGCTAAAAAATACAACGCACACAATCAGCGGCAATGTTCCTGCTGCTACAAATATTCCCAGCTCCACAGCCATAATCAGTTTGTATGCCAATCCGTTTACTTCTGTTGCAAAACCGCCCAATACTGCTGTAACAATGAATGAAACTACACTGAAAACTATCGCGCAAATAAACAGTACAATTATTTTAGCGAGAACCATTTGAGTGCTTGTTATCGGAATTGTGCGCAGGTTTTTGAAAGTATCGTTGTCGCGCTCCATAAAGAACAGTATAGCCGCGATTATGCCGAGCACACACGGCAAAAGAAGCTGTACGCCGTTTCCCAAAACCATATTAAAAAGTCCGTCAAAGGCTTCCGCTTTGCTGTCATACCTTGCTACTTCCTGCGGCATTGTCATTAAAACAGTAATGGGTATCGGAAACAGAAGCGCGGATAATGCTACAAGCAGCATAAATTTTTTGCGTTTTAATTTCATAAATTCACATTTTATAAGACTAAGCAATGCCCTCACCTCCGGTTATACGCTTAAAGTAATCTTCAAGACTTTCCTCGCAGGTATGAGCCTGTGAAACCTCTAATCCCTCCCGGACAAATGCAGTTACTATTTTAGATATAGGCAAATCAAGATTATGAATACTCAAATTATGGTCGTCCTGTATTTCAAAATCTTTTTCATTAAATACATTCTCTAAAATTCTTGCTCCCTGAGCCGTATCGGAAATTGTAAACTGAATACGCTTATTACTTTTGCGCTCCAATTCTTCAAGGCTTTCTTCCTCCAGCAATACGCCGTTGTCAATAATTCCG
>CATJNN010000303.1 GCA_949742185.1 uncultured Clostridia bacterium
GCGCTCGTTGCCACATATCCTGTCGGCACATTTTTTTCAGACGTGGGGATAATATTCTCCATATAGCGGAAGCCCATGTTTTCAATATAATAGGACTGTGAGTTTTTCGGCTTGGAGAGAAGCGTATTTTTAATCACTTTTGCAGTATTTATACGGCTCAGAGGTTCATTCTGCGCGTATTGAACGCCGTCTAAGAGTCCCTTTTCGCCGGCAAGACGTATTTGCTCATAAGCCCAGTTTCCGGCTGTGTAGTCCGTTTCATAGCCGAGGATTTTCAGCATGATTTTGCAAACCTGCTCAGCCGTTACAGTGTCTTCGGGATGAAAGCTGCCGTCCGGAAATCCTGAAAAATATCCAAGTTCACTGGCGCGGTTTATATAACTTGCCGCCCAGCTTGTATAGGGAACGTCAGAGTACGGAGATACATTATTTACGGGAATAAAATCACGGTCAGTTATTTTTATAACTATTTTCACAAGCTGCGCGCGTGTGAGCGTATCGCTGTCACCGAAGCTGCCGTTTCCGTAGCCGGACATAATATCCATTCTCTGAACAAATTCGCGTGCCGAAACGTCGGGCATTTCAGCAAAACCAGTAACGACCGGAAGAGCGGACGTTAAAAGCGATAATCCAAGCAATGTGCCGATTATTTTTTTATTCATGACGTTCACCTCCGACTACGATTTTGTCATTTATGTTAAGCCCCGATAAAATCTCGGTAATTTCTTTGTTTTTAATTCCGGTTTCCACGAGTCTTTCCTCAATCCCCTTTTCACCCGCAAGCTTAACTTTACCGCCTTTAATTGCGGATGTGGGTACTGTGAGCGTATTGTCGCGGCGGTCCGCAATGACTGATGCGTCAATATTCATACCGTCTATAAGTCCCGCGCTTTCGTCAAGCATGATTTTTACGGGGTAATATGTTATGCCGTTTGCGGGAACGCCGGCTTCGGCCGTTTGCGCGACTATGCCCGTGTACGACGCGCCGGACGCGTCTTGAGTCGTTATTCGTGCAGTCTGACCGACCTGAACGCGCGGAGCGTTAAGCTCGTCAACCTGAACCTCGGCGTACAAATGTGAGGTGTCTGATATGACAGCCATGGGAGTCATAGCCGCGTTGTTATCGTATAGCTTCACAGTTTTACTTGTGACAATTCCGTCAATCGGGGACTTTACAGTATAGTCGTCAAGCTGGTCGGTAAGCTGTGCTATAGAGCTGTTTATTTGTTTTATCTGTAAGTCTGCGTTTGTCACGGCGTTTGTGACAGCGTCGTTTTTAAGCGTGAGAGCCGTTTGTCCGGCTGATATGCGCGTTCCTTCGGATATGCGTATACTATCCACCTGTCCGGAAGCCGAGGCGACAATCGATTGATTTACGCTGTTTTCAAATGTGCCCGCCGAAGCTGACGCAATATTTCCAACGCGCACATAAGCTTGTTCGCCGCTTTTTACCGCTCCGGGATTTGATACTGCGATTTCAACGGTTGTCACGGCTTTGCCGCCGTCTGCCGCCTGGGACGAGCTGTATATTGTTTTAACAGTACCGGCGCACGCGCCTCCTGTTGAGGCGAGCGTTACCTCAGCCGCCGCGCCTGCGTAAAGCGACGGAATATCTGTGGCGTTAAACGGAGCTTTTAGAATAAGATTTTGTGAATCGGTCACATCCGCAATTTTTGCGCCCGCCTGTATCATATCGCCTTTGTGCACATACACTGTGCCGACAAGACCGGAGACGTATGCTTTAACAGAAAGGTCTGCTGCGGCTTTCGCGCTTTGAGCGCGAGTAACCCGAGCTGTTTCAAGATTTATTTTAGCCTGCTCAAGCTGACGGGAAAGAGCGTCGGAATCTATACGATAAAGCACCTGTCCAGCCGTTACATAATCGCCCGCCTCAAAGCCGCATTCTATAACTTTGCCTGTTGCAGCAGATGTTATTGTGTAATTTTCCTTGTTTTTTATTATTCCGGTCGCGCTGATTGTGTCTTCAACAGAAGCATATACGGGATTTTGCGTTTGCAGAGCCGCTGTGTCCACGTGAACTGCGCGGTATATAAATATAGCCGCCGCCACTATCGCAGCTATAACCACAACTGCTGAAGCGGCGGAAATAATAATAGTTTTCGTATTTTTATCCAAGTCGTTCTCCTCCTTACCGTACTTTAATCTTAACAGTTGCGTTGGTGCCGATAACATCGTGCAAATCCACCGCTTCGTCAACACTTATTTTAACGGGTATAAGCTGGGTCACTTTCGTGTATGTGCCGCTTGTTGTCAGGCTCATAGCCCCGCCGTTCATCGCGCTTGTTGTGGCAAGGTCGATTTCTTCAATATGCGCCTTAAACTTTTTCCCTCCGAAAGCGTCAAGCGAAACTTCGACCTTCTGATTTTCCTTTAGACGGCGTATATCAGTTTCTTCAATGTTAGCTTCCACATACACATTATCCGTGTCGGCAACCACCGCCATAACAGTCTGCACAGAAGCCATGCCGCCCTCTACCGTATCCATCTTCGCAATGGTTCCGTCAATAGGAGATTTAACATACGGTGCGTTTTCTATCCGCGCAATAACCTGATTTTTAGAAACTGCGTCGCCCTCGACCGCGTTCAACTCCATTATTTTTCCCGCGCCGGTGGCGGGGATTGAATAAAGCTTCGCTGTAACTTTAGCGTTTTCGGTTGACAGATATGTGTTTGACTGCCAATAAAACCAGTAACCTACGCCCAGACCGATAAAAATAATGAGCGCCGCCGCGATAAGAATTATGTTGGTTCTTTTTTTCATTAACTTTCCCTTCCTTATATAATTTTTAACTCTATTACTCTTCGCCCTCGGAGAATTGGCTGTTATATAAATCGGCGTAAAAGCCGTTCTTTTTAAGAAGCTCGTCGTGGCTGCCCTGTTCCATGATATCGCCGTCTTTTAAAACGAGAATAACGTCCGCGTCGCGGATTGTTGAGAGCCTGTGGGCTATAACGAAGCTTGTTCTGCCCTCGGTGAGCGCGTCCATAGCTTTTTGGATTTGCTTTTCCGTCCTCGTGTCCACGCTCGAGGTCGCCTCGTCGAGAATTAATATTTTCGGGTCGGCGAGGATTACGCGGGCGATAGTTAAAAGCTGTTTCTGCCCCTGCGATATATTATCCGCGTCCTCGTTCATTTCCGTGTCGTAGCCGTTTGGCAGAGCGCGGATAAACTCGTCGCAGTGCGCCGCCTTCGCGGCTTTTATAACCTCTTCCTGCGTTTTATCAAAATTACCGTAACGGATGTTATCAAGTATGCTCGCATGATACAGCCATGTGTCCTGCAATACCATTCCGAACATTGCGCGAACATCGCTGCGCTTCAATTTTGCAGTATCTGCTCCGTCAATTAAAATCTGACCGGAGCTTAGCTCGTAAAATCTCATCAGAGCTTTTATAATTGTGGATTTTCCCGCTCCGGTAGGTCCCACAATCGCAATTTTCTGTCCGCTTTTGACGCTCACGGAGAAATTGTGGATAATAATTTTATCCGGCGTGTAGCCGAAGTATACATTTTTAAATTCCACATTTCCGTAAACCGGATTTGGGACGGGGATTGTGTCTGTTTCAGGCGATTCTTCCTCCTCGCTCAAAAACTCAAACACACGCTCGGCTGCCGCCGCGGTTGATTGAAGAGTGTTTGATATGTTTGCAATTTGCGTGATTGGCATAGTGAACGAGCGCATATACTGGATAAACGCCTGAATATCTCCGACGCTGACAACATTATGCACCGCCAGGTTGCCTCCTAAGATACATATAATAACATATCCAAGATTACTTACGAATGTCATAATAGGCATCATCATACCTGACATAAACTGCGATTTCCATGCCGAGTTGTACAGCTCGTCGTTGATTTCGCCGAACTGACGCACCGAGTCCTCTTCGCGGTTAAAAGCCTGAACGATATTGTGTCCGCCGTACATTTCCTCAACGTGACCGTTGATTTTCCCCAATCCTATCTGCTGACCTTTAAAATATTGCTGCGACCTTTTTATAACCGCCATCATAAGTGCCATGGAAAGCGGCACAACCAAAAGCGCGACGAACGCCATTAAAAAGCTTATTGAACACATCATAACGAATACGCCTATAAGCATTGTGACGGAGGTTATAATCTGGGTTATACTTTGGTTGAGTGTTTGGCTTAGAGTATCTATGTCGTTTGTTATGCGTGAGAGTATTTCGCCGTGCGTGCGGGTGTCGTAGTAATTAAGCGGCAGACGGTGCATTTTTTCGGATATGTCTTTGCGGAATTTATATGTCACTTTCATTGTCACACCCGACATTACATAGCTTTGTATATAGCTGAATAATCCCGATACTATATAAAGAATAATCAGTCCTATAATCATATTTGATATGTATTTAAAATCAGTCAGAAGACCGGTTTGGGCATACCACGCAATCAGACCTTCATAGAGCTTTGTAGTAACTTTTCCGAGCATTTTAGGACCTATAATAGAAAATATTGTCGACCCTACGGCGAAAATCATAACTACAGATATGTGTATATAATACGGCTTCATATATCGCGCAAGAGCAAGCATGGTTGTTTTGAAATTTTTGGCTTTGCCCGTGTCTGCATGTGGAGTGAAGTCTGGTTTTGGGCTCATTTTGCTAACTCCTCCTCGCTAAGCTGCGAACGCGCAATATCCTGATATATTTCGCAGGTTTTCATAAGCTCGTCGTGTGTGCCGCAGCCTACCATTCGTCCGTTATCAAGCACAACAATCTGTTCTGCGTCGAGCACCGTGCTTATTCTTTGCGCGACTAAAAGCGTCGTTGTGTCCGCAAGCTTTTCTTTTATGGCTTTACGGAGCTTCGCGTCGGTTTTAACGTCAAGCGCGGAAAACGAGTCGTCGAAAATGTTAATGGGCGCGTTTTTCACAAGAGCGCGCGCAATCGCAAGCCTTTGCTTCTGTCCGCCCGACACGTTTCCGCCGCCCTGCGCTATAGCGGTATCGTAGCCGTCGGGCTTTGACGAGATAAACTCGCTCGCCTGCGCAATTTCAGCCGCGCGGTCAATATCCTCTGCGGTGGCGTCGTCGTTGGCGTAGTGCAGATTGGAATCTATCGTGCCAGAAAACAATATACTCTTTTGCTGGACATAACCAAGTTTATCGCGGAGCTCCTTTTGCGAAACATCATTAATATTCACGCCGCTTATGAGAATCTCACCCTCGGTGGCTTCATAAAAGCGTGGAACGAGGCTGACAACCGTTGTCTTGCCTGAGCCTGTGGAGCCGATAAACGCAGTGGTCTGACCTGGTTTTGCCGTGAAACTTATATGCCGAAGAGAATATTCGCCTGAGCCTGGATATTTAAAACTAACGTCGCGGAATTCTACGGTCGGTATAAAGTCCGAGGGGAAACACTTTGGAGTTTCTTTATCAACAATACTGTTTTGAGTTGTCAGCACTTCATTAATACGGTCTGCGGAAACAGACGCGCGCGGTATCATTATAAACATCATCGACATCATCAGGAACGCCATAATAATCTGCATGGCATACTGCATATACGCCATCATATCGCCGACGTCGAGGTTGAAAGAAGTCACTTCGTGCGCGCCGACCCAAACTATTGTCACCTGCAAAAGATTCATAATAAGCATCATAGCCGGCATCATCAAAACCATCATTCGGTTTACAAACAGATTTGTTGCGGTGAGGTCTGAGTTTGCTTTGTCGAACCTCTGTTCTTCAAATTGCTGAGTATTGAACGCCCGTATTACAAGCATACCCTCCAGATTTTCGCGCGACACCAGATTAAGCCTGTCGACGAGCTTCTGCACGAGCTTCATCTTCGGCATTGTAATTGAGAATATGCATATAATAAGCCCGAAAAGAACAATCATAGCAAGCGCAATAATCCAAGACATAGACGTGCTTTTTGAAAGCGCTCTTGTAACTCCGCCTACAGCCATGATGGGAGCATAGAATACAAGCCGGACAATCATAATCAAAACCATTTGTATCTGAGTTATGTCGTTTGTAGTTCTTGTAATCAGAGAAGCGGTTGAATATTCGTCAAATTCTTTGTTTGAAAAATGCTGTACCTTATCAAATACATCATATCTTAGCTTGCGCGACACGCCCGCTGCAATTTTTGCGGCGAGATAACCGACTAAAATTGAGCATACTGCGCCAAGGAGCGTTATTCCGAGCATTTTTATTCCGATTTGTGCTATTTTCCCAATATTGCCCGCTGCAACGCCGTCGTTTATTATGTCCGACATGTAGTCGGGAAGAGCAAGGTCTGTTATAGCCTGAACAAAAAGCAGCGCGACTGCCATAATAAGCATACCGGAGTATTCTTTTAAATATCGTGCGAGTTTCAACACAGAAAGCCACGTCCTTTCTTGTTAGGTGTTACAAAATTCTGTTAATAAATTAATAAGTTGCTCAGTTTTTTCCTTTCCGAGCTTTTGGAGTCTGCCAGAGGCGTATTCGATAATCTGCAAACGGGCGTTTTCCATTTCGCACCGTCCCTTATCGGTCACTGAAAGACCGACTATACGTCTGTCCCCGCTGCTGGTTATACGCGTCAGATATTGTTTTTCTTCCAGCACGTTCACCATCTGCGATATGGCAGATTTTGAAACAAGAAATTTATCCGC
>CATJNN010000304.1 GCA_949742185.1 uncultured Clostridia bacterium
AAATTAGTTATAAGCGTTAAAAGCGGGAACGCCGTTTTCAGCGGTATACAGCTTATTATATAACGCGCCGCCGCACCGCACGCCCCGCCAGCAGCTGCGTATAAAACTCCCGCCATGCTTATTCGCCTATCGGCTTAGCAACAGAAAGTGCCGAATATTCTCTTTTAAAATGAGACTCAAAGCGTTTGCACACATCCTCAAAAGTTACGTTTTTATAAACATCGTAATAATCAAAATAATCAACATCCATAAAACTCATCGACAAAAATGTGTGCGCATATCCTTCCACATCATTATATGAACGAATATAATCGCCCCATATAACCTTTTTAATTCGGTTATAGTCCTCCTCGCACAAACCTTCCTTACGCAAACGCTCAATATCATCAAGAATAATATCATAAACCCGCTTCGGGTCGCGCGACTCTCCGTCGATTGCTGTGAATCCATAGTCCACCTGAGGATTATATTCCGCTCCGAAACGCGAATTTATAAGCCCTTCCTCATAAAGCCGATTATACAGCTTTGTGCCGCGTCCTAAAATCATTTGCAGCAATATGTTAATCTCAATTATCTTCTTTAAAAGCTTCTTGCCGCCGTAGCCCGCATCATTGTCCTTAAATCCCATCATAAACTTCGGCATTGCTATGCTGAAGCTCTGTTCTTTATATGCTTCGCAAATCTCCGCCGGCTCGTCGGGATAAATCCGTTTTATTTCTTCTTCGAACGGCTCGTTTTTCTTTATATTTTTTTCAATAACATCCAGCGTTTCATCAACGTCAATATCACCCGTCACAAACAGCGTCATGTTCGACAAATTATAAAATGTGTTATAGCATTTATAAAGATAATCGCTGTTTATTTTGCTTATACTTTCAATCGTACCCGCAATCTCAAGACGAACGGGATTTTTCTGATACAAACAATTCAGGAAATTGAAAAATACCTTCCAGTCCGCATCGTCGTCATACATTCGTATTTCCTGCCCGATTATACCCTGCTCTTTCTGCACACTCTCCTCCGTGAAATAAGGCAACTGCACATAATCCATAAGCACTGCAAGATTTTCCATCATGTTGGACGTTGCCGAAAACAAATACGCCGTCATATTAAAACTGGTGAATGCGTTCGCATTTGTGCCAAGTTTTGCAAACTGTTCAAAAACATTGCTGCCATCCGGCTGGTCAAACATCTTATGCTCCAGATAGTGCGCAATTCCGTCCGGCACCTCCGTCGCCTCAGACTCGCCCGGCACAACAAACGTCGAGTCAACCGAGCCGTATTTTGTTCCGAAAATAGCATAACCCTTTGTATAATCCTTGCGCGGCATAATATAAATTTCAAGCCCGCTTTTGTGTTTGCCCTGATAAAGCGTCTCGCCAGTGCGCTCGTTTTTTCTTTGAGTAAGCTCCATTTTATTCCGCCTCCCTTCCCGTGAGGAAATAAACCGTGTCAAGCTCAATTTGTTTCGCAGCCCGCACAATATCGTCTTTTGTAACCTGCTGAATCTGCTCTCGCACCTCGGCAATATCGCGGTTTGTGCCCGCAACCTTTTCGTTCAGGAAAAATCCCTGTATAGCTCTGCCGTCGTCGTAGTAAGAATTAAGCGCCGTCACAATCGCCTGAACAGACGCGTTAATCTCATCATCTGAAATATCTCCATTTTTTACGGCGTTAAACTGCGCCATAATCTCATCATACGCCGCATTAAAGTTTTTAAACTCAATACCGGCATTTACAAACATAAGTCCTTTAGACCTGTTAAGCTGACTTGACGCATAATATGCAAGCGACAGCTTCTCACGGACATTATTGAAAAGCTTAGAATGCGCGCCGCCGCCGAATACACTGTTCGCGGCCATAAGCCCCCAATACAGCTTGTCCGACGAGCTGATGTTTGTTCTGAAGCCCATTGACAGCTTGCCCTGCGTAACGTCAAGCTTATCGGTAACTTTATTCACTTCTGAATTATCCTTAACAAGCAGTTCCTGTTCAGGAAGCGCGGCTTTTTCAAAAGTAAATCCTGAAATACTGTTTTTCACAGCATTTTCAATTCCGTTTATATCTGTATCGCCGCAAATATAAATATCAATTACAGATGAGACAATCATTTTTTTATAATACTCATACAACTCTCCCGCCGTAATTTTATCAACGTCCTCAATACAGCCAAGCTGCGGCACGGCAAACACATCACCCTTAAACATCTCCTCGGTACAGCGAAGCATCGCATACGAGGCTTTATCGTTAATCATGTTTTGTATTCTGTCTCTTAAGTTAGCTTTTTCCTGCTGAACATAATCCTCTGAAAATGCGCCGTTCTCAATTTTCGGATTAAATATGCACGATAAAATCAACTCCACAGTCTGCTCCACAAGCTTTTCTCCATTGGGCGCATATCTGTCGGAAATTGTCTCTCCGTCAAAAATCAAAATATGGTCGTTTCCTTTTTTTGTGATTCCAACCTGAAAATGCGCGCCGTATAAATCCTCTAATGAACGGGCTATGTCGCCGGTTGTCGGGCGTTCAGCGCTTCCGCGGCGAAGCACATACGGCAAAAGCGCCGTTTTTGTCGCGTCAGCGCGGTTTAAATCATGATGCACATAAATCCCTATTGCTGTTGTTTTCAGCTTTTCCATAGGTACATAATGCAGAGAAATATTATCGTTTATTTTAATTGTTTTCATTTGTCCTATGCTCCTTTCATACTTCTCCTATTTTAACGCTCTTTTTTTATTCTGTCAACCAACATATTCCTCTATCTGCGAGAATGTCATATTTTCATGAAGCGCAAGATTAATGCCGTTTGCAACCGTTTTTGACGCGCGTTCAATAATTAGGTCTATATTTTTCGGCGTTACCATAAGTGTTCCCATATTATCATATAGCTGCTCTTTTATAGCGGCAGTATCCTCTGACTTCACCGCCATGTCTATGCTGTCAATGGCAACAGTAGCCGCATCTACAACGGTAGGCACCCCCACTGCAATTACTTTAACTCCCAAAGTCTGCTCATTTAATCCATCACGTCTGTTCCCAACTCCGGCTCCCGGAGAGATACCGGTATTGGCAATTTGAATTGTGCTTCCCATGCGCGAAAGACTTCGCGACGCGAGCGCGTCAACCGCAATCACAACATCTGGCTTAAGTTCGTCAACAACGCCTTTAACAATGTCTACGGTTTCCATCCCTGTGGTTCCCAAAACTCCGGGCGCAATAGCGCACACAGAGCGGATTCCTTTATCGAGCTGCTCCGGCATATGCTTTTTCATATGATGCGTAACCATAAGACGGTCTACCGTATATGGTCCGAGCGCGTCTGGCGTTATATGGTCGTTTCCCAGTCCGACAACCAAAATAACGCTGTCGTCAGTTAAATTAACCATTTTCCTAATTTCCTCCGATAAAATTTCGCAGGTCTTTTCATAAATCTGCGTATCGTATTCCAAGTCATGAGCCTCAATGGTAACGTATGCTCCAATCGGCTTGCCAAGAATCTTTGCTCCGATTTCATCCGACACCATAACTCGGGTTAACGTAACCCCGTCGTCCTCTTCAACAATAGTCTCAACACCGCGAATCTCATCATCGCGTTTTGCGCTTTCTTTACAAATTTCATGCGACTCCAGAGCCAAATCTGTTCTTATTTGCATTATAATCACCATAACCTTTCTATATAAAAATTCCAACGTTTCATTATCATACTAATAAATATTAGCTCTCATATAATAACGCTGTACATCACCTTGACAATAAAAAACTGCGTGTATGTGTAAACTACATTTTATTATTTATACTTACTCAAACCACAGCAGTATATTTTGTTATTACCGTTATTATTTTTTGATTATTATTGTGAATTCTTTATTTTTCTATGCAACTATTCAAGAAAATAACTATTATAAAAA
>CATJNN010000305.1 GCA_949742185.1 uncultured Clostridia bacterium
CGCTCTATTTCTTTTTTTGTATTTTCATATTTCCGTTCCTGAGTTTTACGGTCTATCTCTTTTTGCTTTACATAAAAGCTATAATTACCCGAAAACGAATAAAATCGTTTATTATCAAGTTCAAACGTTTTCCCTGTTACCTTATTAAGAAAATATCGGTCATGAGAAATAACAATAAATGCGCCTTGATATGAACGAAGAAAATCTTCAAGCCATTCCACCGCCGCAATATCAAGATGATTTGTAGGCTCATCTAAAAGCAATAGATTAGCGTCTGACAGCAAAATCTTAGCAAGCTCAACGCGCGTTCTCTGACCGCCCGATAAATTCTGTACATCCATAGACAGTTCATCTTCTGAAAATCCAAGACCGATAAGCGCCGAACGAGCTTTACTTTTATAGAAAAATCCTTCGTGCGACGCATATTCGTCATTAAGCGTTTGCTGTCTTCGTATGTGCAAGTCTAACTCTCCCATACCGTGTTCAATATCATAACGTATTTCCTCAAGCTCAGTTTCTATTCTTATTAAATTTGAAAACACTTCAAGAGTTTCATCAAACACTGATTTGTTAGAATTACCACATGCATATTGCTCTAAATATCCGATTTTGGTTTCTTTATTCTTAAATATCTCTCCCTCATCGTAAGAAATACGATTAGTTAATATCTTAAAAAGCGTAGTCTTTCCTGTTCCGTTGCTTCCTATAAATCCAATTTTATCATTATTATCTATTTCGAATGATACTTTTTCAAATAGCAGTTCATCTCCGAATAGCTTTGAAAGATTGCTGACATTTAAAAGCATAAGTCTGTTCCTCCAACTTTAATCTTATATATTGTATCACAATTTTAAATAAAAGAAAAGATATACAGAAAGATCTACTGTATATCTTGATTTCTCAGAAAACTTTATTCAGCCTGAGCGCTTAGCATAGGTTCTACAAAATCATGAAGTATGCTAAAGCCATAGTATAAATCAGGACACCATTTGCCGCCTAAACCTTCAAGCGTTGTAACCGTGCCCGCCCATGCTATTTTTGACACGCTATTATAACGCGCGTGCGGTTCGCCTATAGGCTGCAAACCAACATACGCGCTCATATGATTAAAATGACCGCGCACCCCGTCATCAGGAGTTAAAAATGTTTCATGGTCTTCAGTTGCATCTCCTGTTGCGGTTGCCGTTTTTATTCCAGCCCAGTTATTCTGCTCGGGCTTAACAGCGCCCGTATATTTTCCAAACCCCGTTTCCTTTGCCGCCTGCGCATATAAAAGTTCGGGACGTATGCCCGACAGACTACCATATTTCCAGTATATCGGCGCAATTTCAATAAAAATATCAGCAGCTCCCTTTTCACACGCCCATTGCTGAGCTTGCTCAACAGTTATCTGAGCGCTTCCAATCATTGGTGTTTCGGACTGTATAACGCCCAAATCAGCAGGAATAACTGTTAGCTTACCGTCGTTAATCTGTTTTACTCTATATAAAAAAGTACACACTTCAGCTCGCGTAAGCAAATCTTTAGGGCGGAGCTTCTCTTCCGCGCCTTTCATATACCCACGTTCCACTGCGATACACAATAACGTTTTATATTCTTTGTCAACCTCGCCTGCATCTGAAAAATTCTCGCTCAATATGTTCCTATTTCGTATATTCCCCTCACTAAGCCCTGACGCAAGCACTAGCGACGATGCAAATTCCTCGCGTGTAACCTTCTGTTCCGGCTTAAAAAATTCATCTGATTTTTTCATATATTTTTTAAACGGAACTATGTATGGAACCGACCATCTGCTCTGTAGAATATCAGAAAAATCAGAAAGCTCTATTCCCCCCACAATCTCCTCTGAACAAAATGTCTCCATAAGCATCTTTGCCATTTGCTCACGCGTCATATTCTCGCCGAGATTTAATTCTCCATGCTCGTCGCCTGTTAATATACTTTGCTGCTGACAATACTTAACAGCGTCGTCAGCCCACGAATAATCGTCAGCATACGCTGTACTTGATAAAATTACTCCTGTTGCCAATATTGCCACTATTATTTTCTTCAAAATCATTTCCTCCGCTTATTTTCTTTAATAATTCTAACTGTTATCTGCACATATTGCAAGAAATAAGCGAAAAATGTAATAAAAATTTAAATTTCCACACCGCCCACAGGTCGGATTGAAAGAATATGGCACATATCCTTACCCAATACATTCTCAATTTTTGTTTTAAATTCTTCTGTCATACTGTCGGGAACAAACGCTTGCACAGTTCCGGCAAATCCGCCGCCATGCACGCGGTATGCTCCATTACTTTTTAAAACATCGTCACATACAGCAAGAGCAATCGATACAGCCTGCTGTTCGGGCTTTGATGAGGCATACACATTTTGCAGATACATATATGACGAATAACCAGACTTTTTCAGTAAATCAAGAAATCTTTCAAAATCATTATCCATTAAAGCCGTATATTCGTCGCAGGCACGGATATTCTCATTAAAAAAGTGCATTGCCCGAAGAACTGCGCGGTCATTTTTTGTATATTTACGAAGTTCAGCAATTCTACATAAAAAGTCATTCATATCAACTTCGCGCAGATAATCCTTTCCAAAAAAATTTGCAATCTGCCGCATTTCAGTTGTAATTGCCGCATATTCATCAGTTAGATCTGCATGGTCTGCTCCCGAGTCAATAATACAAAGCTTATACCCGCATTTGGAAAAATCAAAGTCTACGCGTTCTATTTTAGGATTTTGAGTATCAGCAAAATCAATAGCAACCGCGCTTCCCACAGACGAAGCCATCTGATCCATAAGCCCGCTTGGTTTACCAAAATATTCATTTTCGGCATACTGCCCTATTTGCGCTATCTCAACTGGCGAAAGTTTATTATTACAGAACAATCCGTTTATAATTGTTCCAACAAGAACCTCAAATGCCGCTGACGACGAAAGTCCCGAGCCTTTTAAAACATTTGATGTTGTATACGCGTCAAATCCGCGGAGTTTATATCCCATAGACGTTATTTTCGCACATACTCCACGTATTAATGATATAGAGCGGTTTTTCTCGCTGTTTTGTACCGCCAAATCATTTAGTGACACCTCATCTATATCATACCCTTCCGATTTAATCCGAACCGTATCGGTATCGTTCATTGCAGCCACTGCTATCACATCAAGATTTACACTGGCGGCAAGCACGCATCCGTGCTGATGATCCGTGTGATTTCCGCCTATTTCTGTCCTGCCCGGAGCTGAGAAAAGTGATACCTCATCATTCTCGCCAAATTGTTTTTCAAAAGAGCATATTGCCTCAATATATCTGTCTGCATATTTTTGTGCGTTTATTTTATCACACGCATAAATACGAGCCAGCTGCTCATTTTTTCTTCCGCTTTTTAATTCTGAAATAATTGTATTTTTATTGTGCATTTTTATACTCCTTATATAATAATTAGTTCTTTAGGCGAAAAAGTTAAATTCTCAACCATATCGTTGTGAATTGCCACAACATCCTCTATACGCACGCCTCCAAAACCTTCGACATAAATCCCCGGCTCCACTGTTATCACGTGTCCATTTTGTATTATTGCTTCACTTTTTGGTGAAAAGCATGGATTTTCATGTATTTCTATACCAACACTATGACCAAGGCTATGCCCAAAACATTCTCCATAACCTGCTTTTGAAATAATATCGCGCGCTGTTTTATCTACGTCTGAACAACGCATACCCACACAAACAGCATCTATAGCTGCCGTCTGTGCATTTAGCACTGTGTTATAAATCTCTTTTTGCTTTTCATTCGGATGTCCCATTACTATTGTTCTTGTCATATCTGAACAGTAACCGTCAAGCACACAGCCAAAGTCAAAAGTTACAAAATCTCCGTTTTCTATAGTTTTTCCGCTTGCTATGCCGTGAGGCATAGCGGAGCGCACGCCCGATGCCGCAATGGTGTCAAAAGACATCTTGCGCGCGCCGTGTGAACGCATAAAGAACTCAAGCTTCAATGCTGCCTCAAGTTCGGTCATCCCTGCTCGAAGCTCATTTAAAAGATATGCAAAGGCTTCGCTTCCCAGCCTTTCCGCCTCCCGAATTTTTGATATTTCATATTCATCTTTGTTTTCCCTTAAAGATGAGATTATATCCTGTGAAGGAGTAAACGGAATATTTTTTACATATGACTTTATCTTTTGGAGCTGCGCCACTGTTATATACTGCTGTTCATAAAAAATTTCCTGTGCTTTAATACGTTTAAATATCTCTGAATATTTGGAAATATCATCGCATAATTCAAACTCCGGACATTCATTCTTTGCCTGAACCGTATACCGAGAATCCGTAAACAAAACTGCGCTGTCATGCGAAATTACAAGCGACGCATCCTCCGAAGTGAAACCACTATAATAAAAAATATTCGCAAACGACGATATATAGCAGGCTTGTCCATCTGTTAATTTATTTCTCAGTTTATCAACACGGCTATTCATTGCAAAAAGCCTCCAATGCCATTAAATAGCCTTTCATGCCAAAGCCGACAATCTGACCCGCGCAATTCGCTGCGGTTACAGACTTATGCCGAAACTCCTCTCTTTTATGTATATTCGACATATGAACCTCTATGCATGGAACATCGACTGACAAAAGCGCGTCTGCAATCGCGTACGAATAGTGCGTGTATGCACCGGGATTCATGATAATACCGTTATATACTCCCCTTGAATTATGTATGGCATCAATTATTTCTCCTTCGCCATTGCTTTGAACAAAATCTACCGACACAGAAAGCTCGCCAGCTTTTTTTTGTAACATCTCATATAAATCCTCAAGAGTCTCGCTGCCGTATACTGCTGGTTCTCTCACGCCCAGCATATTAAGATTAGGACCGTTGATAACTAAAAATTTAAGCATATGTATACATCTCCTACATTTTGTCTATTTCCAATATAAGCTCATCTATAATTTTATCCTCAGGTACTTTTCTCATAATCTCACCCTTTTTAAATATTAATCCCACGCCGTCGCCGCCCGCAATTCCAATATCCGCATCGCGCGCTTCGCCAGGACCGTTCACCGCGCAGCCCATCACAGCCACTTTCAGAGGTTTATTTATAGACGATATCCGTTTTTCTATTTCCGTGGCAATATTTATTAGGTCAATCTGTGTTCTTCCGCATGTGGGGCACGAAATAAGCTCAACACTGTTTTGGCGAATCCCCAAAACCTTTAAGATTTCTTTCGCCGCATATATCTCCTCCACGGGATCTGCTGTAAGCGATACCCTCATCGTATCGCCTATTCCCTCGCATAACAAAGCCCCCAGCCCTACGGATGATTTAATTATTCCGCTTTTAAGCGTTCCCGATTCCGTAACTCCTATATGAAGCGGAATATCAGACTTTGCATGAAATTTACGATATGCTTCAAGCATGACCGGAACATTTGAAATTTTAATTGAAACTACAATATCGCCAAAATCTAAATCCTCTAATATCTTTACATGAGAAAAAGCGCTTTCAACCAAAGCGTCCGCTGTCGGCGAACCATATTTCTGTAACAGCTCGCGTTCGAGTGAGCCTCCATTTACACCAATTCGAATCGGAATATGGCGTTCCTTTGCTTTCTCTACAACTTGACGCACTCTCTCTTGATCTCCAATATTTCCGGGATTAATGCGAACCTTATCCACGCCTTCGTCTATGCACTTTATGGCCAGCCGATAATCAAAATGAATATCGGCAACAAGAGGTATGTGAATTTGCCGTTTTATTTCCTGAATTGCTTCAGCCGCCTGCATATCAGGTACTGCTACTCGGACAATCTCACATCCCGCATCCTCTAATTCCCGTATTTGACCGACCGTTGACTCAACGTCACGCGTATCCGTATTTGTCATTGATTGTACTGCAATATCGTTTCTTCCGCCGATTAAACACCCGCCTATATTTACAATTTTTTTTTCTTTTCTCAAAGTAAAAACCCCTTTTATTTAAACAAACCCAAAATATCTTTCATTGATATAAGTAATATTAAGCCTATCAATACTAAAAATCCAATACTATGCACCATCCCCTCTTTTTCAGCAGGAATCGGTTTTCTTCTTATCGCCTCAACAATGAGAAATACAAGCCGTCCTCCGTCAAGCGCAGGAATTGGCAGCAAATTAAAGACTCCCAAATTAATTGACAACAGTGCGGTCATTTGAATAATGTTAAACATCATGTCTTGTCTTGTTTTTACTATCTCACTAACCTGAGTAACAATTCCTACAGGTCCCGCAACATTTTTTAAACCGTCTCCAGATACAATACCCCAAAGAGCTTTGTATACCAGCTTTACTACAAACACTGTGTAGTATGACGAATTCTCAATGACATTAAAAAAGCTTGGCTCAGCCGCTGTTGTTGTAATACCTAAAATTAATGACGACGAGCTTGAAGATGTACCAATCAGTGAATCATTTTTCGGATTTCTCTCTGTATATGGATACATTTCAGACGTGTGCACGCCGTTTATCATATTCTCAACTAAAATTCCGTCGTTTTGGTATGTTCTTGTCGTGCTGCTGATCGATGGTTTGGTCTGCACCGTTATTTTCTCGTCGTCGCGCTTAACTGTAACCGTTATATTATCGTTCTCTTTCATTTCCTGCGTCTGCATTGATAAATCCGGAAAGAAATTAATACGAGAACCATTAACCGCAACAATTTTATCTCCTGTCTGCAACTCTGTCTGCGCCAAATATGAATTAGAATCTATACTGTTTATTATTGTTGTACTAAACGGAGTGGACGAGCAAATCACCGTAAACAACAAAAATCCTAAAATAATATTCAAAATTGCGCCGGCCACCACAACTATGATACGCTTATATATTTTTTGATTGCAAAATGCGCGCTTATCGTCTGATGACGAGTCCTCACCCTCCATACTGCAATAACCGCCTATAGGCAGAATACGCACAGAATAAAGCGTTTCCTTGCCGCGTCTTTTTAATATGGCAGGTCCCATACCTATAGCAAATTCAAGCACCTTAACTCCGGACAGCTTAGCCGTTATAAAATGTCCGAACTCATGAATTGATACCATAATTAAAAACATTATTATTGTAATAAAAGCTGTTTTCAAGCAAAAACTTCCTTTCTATCTGTACGCTTTATCATATATATACTGTTTTGTTTGTATATCGCACTTTAATATATCATCTATTGTTGGTTTTAATATATTAGATATATTCTTCATACAATCCTCTATGATATTAGATATATCTAAAAAACTTATCTTTCCTTTCAAAAACAAATCAACAGCCGCTTCATCCGCGCTGTTAAATATACATGGCATAAGTCCTCCTGTACGTCCTGCGTCATATGCGTATGACAGTGCGGGAAAAGTTCTTAAATCTGGCTTTTCAAACGTTAATGTATTAATATCAATAAAATCTATATCATTATCGCTCATATTAAAACGTTTTGGATATGAAAGCGCATATTGTATTGGCAATTTCATATCGGGCGCGCCTAATTGCGCAATAACAGCATTATCAACATACTGAACCATTGAATGAACAATACTTTGCCTGTGTACCAAAACCTCAATATCGTCAATATCCACGTCAAACAGCCATTTTGCTTCAATTACTTCAAGTCCTTTATTTACAAGCGTTGCTGAATCTATTGTAACCTTTGCCCCCATATTCCAGTTAGGATTTTTAAGAGCTGTCCCGGGAGAAGCGTCGGCAATTTCCTCGCGTGTTTTTCCAAAAAAGGCTCCGCCCGAAGCCGTAAGCAAAATTTTTTTTATCTTATTATCTGCGCTCCCTTGAAGAGACTGAAAAATTGCTGAATGTTCACTGTCAACAGGAAAAATTCTCACACCTTTTTCCTTTGCAAGACGAGTTACTATAGCTCCCGCTGTAACCAACGTTTCCTTATTTGCAAGCGCAATATCCTTCCCTTCATTTATTGCGGCTATAGTGGGTTTAAGTCCTGAAATTCCAACCACAGCAGTAAGAACAATATCAGCTTTAGAAGCGCATGCCGCCTCGCAAAGTCCATTCTCACCCGAAACAACAGTAATCCCCAAATCAGCCGTATTTATTCTCAGGTCCTCCGCTTTTTTTTCATCAACAACGCACACTATTTCCGGAAGAAACTCTCTCATTTGCAATTCGAGCAGTTTAATATTAGAGTGTGCAGAAAGAGAAATAATTTTAAAACACTTATTTTGTCTCACTATTTCAAGCGTCTGTGTACCAATAGAACCGGTACTTCCCAATAATGCTATTTTATGTGTTATTTCATCCATATATGCTCTCCATATCAAATTCTTATACCAACACTGACAGGTATGTTATAAAATAATAAATAAACGGCGCAATAAAAACCACACTGTCAAACCGATCCATAATGCCGCCATGTCCCGGAAAAATCGTTCCGAAATCTTTTATTTCACAATCACGTTTTAGCGCAGAGGCCGCCAAATCTCCAATCTGAGCAAGCATTGACGCTGCTAAACCAAGAACGGCAAACATTATGTAAAAACGTATGTCTCCCTGATATACTGTTAACAACGCTAGTATCCTTGCATATACAAGGCACAAAATCATGGATCCTACCGCACCGCCTACCGCACCTTCAACAGTTTTTTTAGGGCTAACATGCGGAATAAGTTTATGTTTACCAAAAAATAATCCTGTAAAATAGGCAAATGTGTCAGTTCCCCACGCACATATAAAAACAAGCAAAACCCCATATATTTCATAGTGATGATATAAAAGCATAATGGCAGACATAAAAAGCGTAACAAACCAGGTTAAAAAGCCCGTAGAAAGCACAACTTTTATATCTTGCTTACCATGCAGAATTATCGCTGTTATCATATAAAGCATAATAGACGCAATAAGACATGGCGCAAAATGCGATGTCATAATGCCTAGTAACGATAAAATTGCCGATATTGCAGACACACACCAAAGCGTGAGTGACACTTTCATTGCGCGGAGAACCTCATACAATATCCCAGCAATAACTAATCCTGCCGCTATATGAAACGCTATCTCCGGAAGCACTAATATCGCAATTAATACTAAAATACCAATTACCGCCGTTATAATACGTTTTATCATATTATCAATACTCCTTTACACACCGCCAAACCTACGTGTACGTTTCTGATAATCATAAATTGCTTTTTTTAAGTCCTGTATTCTGAAAGACGGCCAATTCTTATTTGTAAACCAGAACTCTGAATATGCACATTGCCAAAGCAGGAAATTGCTCAGGCGTTGTTCTCCGCTTGTTCGTATTATTAAATCCGGATCAGGAATATTCTCTGTATATAATCTGCTGCATATAGCCTCCTCATTCACGTCAGCAGACTCTAACTTTCCTGTTTTAACATCGTTAATCAAATTTTTCACTGCGTTTGTAATCTCTTCTCTTCCACCGTAATTAAGCGCAATGTTCATCACAATTCCTGTATTGTCTTTCGTAAAATTTTCCGTTTTTATAATCTGCTCCTGAATTTCCTGCGATAATCCATCACGTGCTCCAAGAACACGTATTACAACATTCTCTCCTGCCAGATTTTTTTCTGCATTACGCAGATAATCCAAAAGAAGCCCCATTAAATAATCAACTTCCTCTTTCGGTCGTTTCCAGTTTTCTGTCGAAAACGCATATACAGTAATATATGAAATTCCTATACGGTTACATTCCTTAACAATGGTTTTTAGTACATCCGCGCCTGCTGAGTGTCCCGCTGTACGCGGCAATCCACGTCTTCGCGCCCATCTGCCATTACCGTCCATAATAACAGCAATATGCCGCGGTAAACGAAACATATCTATTTGATATTGTTTTCTCCAAAACATTCCATACCTCACTGTTCCAAAAAATCCGAAAGCAATACACTTTCGGATTTCTTCTCATACTTCCAAAATCTCTTTTTCTTTTTCTTCTCCGATTTTGTCTATTTCTTTAATATATTTATCTGTCAATGCCTGTATGTCTTTTTCAATTCCTTTTA
>CATJNN010000306.1 GCA_949742185.1 uncultured Clostridia bacterium
TAGTTATTATTCTCTTTATTTATAAGTATCCCGTATTCAAATAAATATATTACAATTTCATTACAAATCCAATCAGCATATTGATAAAAAAACTTTATAAAATGTATTTAATAACTCGTCGTGGAAATGAAGTAAGTGCCTATTGTATAGCAGTAGGTGCTTGGGTGTTTGAATAATAGTTGCGTAATGAATGTTTTGTTTTGCAAGTGAGTTTTTGTTTGTAAATGAAATAGTGTTTTTGCAAATGAATTTTTATAAAATCAACTTTGCATAAAGCAAAGAGGGAATCATATTTTGTGGTTCGCCGTGTGCTTTAGAATAAGTATACTTCATATTTCAAGTCATTATTTAACGGAATAAGGGGTGTATGTAACCCTTTTTTATTCGTATTAAATATTTTTTATCAGGTATTTCTCATATCTTTGTCTTACTATACTTCTTTCGCTACAATGGAGAGGGAAAGGAGGTAATAGATATGACTAAAAAGAAGTTACGCGGCGAAGATGATCATAAGGTTTTCTCAATCCGCCTGCTGAAAAAGGATTGTGCTGAATTGCAAAGATATGCTGATGAAGATGATGTATCACGAAACAAATTAATAAACACTATTCTTCAAAAGTATATCGAAATAAGGCGTAAGTAAAAATGATGGTAGTGATATGTATTTACTTAAATGCATATCACTGTTTTTGTGGTAAAATTTATAGTGTCATTGTTTTAAGGGCGTATTTCTCTTTTCCTCATAATACGGTAAGTAAACAACAGTGTTATTCAAATTTCTTGTTGAAAGCCATTCATTATACCTCTCACCGTATAAAAATGACAACGCAACGTGGTTCAACTTCCATTATATTTTAAGAGTGCGTTTCTCTTTCTCCCTTGAGCACACATTAACGATTATGTAATTAACCGTTCCGTCCTTATGCTCTATGAACGTAGTCTATGCAGAAATTCTGTTTAGGACTGTTTTTTGCGGATATCTGGGCTTAATATTTTAGCGTTTTTACCATACCTCGCGTTACTACACATTCATGCTTTCACATTTGCCACAACGACCTTTCGTATCGTTGTTTGGTAGCTAAAATCAGGATAGCCTTCCCCGACCTGAGTATTTTACTTGTCCTGTCAAATCTCAGGTGCTGACGATATTAACGTCAACCATTCTCTACGGTTTAACTATTAAAATCCTTATTTTATGCAACTGCATAAAACTCGTACACATCACTGCTAAATTTTACGGTGGCTAGGAAGGGAGAATAATTTATAATGGAATAACTGTTATATAGTTGTTCCTCAAAACCACCGCGACCTTTTGCACTTAAAGCAGCATATGCTATGGCTACCACTGTGGGAAGTGCAAATAACCTACTTGTTAATTTATCTACCACACTTAATACCCCATTAAGTGTATTAATACCTCCTTTGCTTCATGGGGGATTGAGGCAAATATACCTATGCTGTATCTACAGAAAATAGGTGGTTGGAGCAATACCGCAATGATTTCAAAAATATATGGACACATGAATGATAGACAAGCGTTGGAAGCGGTTAACAATATTTATCTCAAAAATCTATTAGGGAAATTTGAAAAAAACCAATAAATCAAATGAATGATAGATACTCGATTAGCAGTGTACATGCGCGGTTTTGGTGAAAAAGGAGAATTTTATAAAAAAAATTTGTCAATATTACAAAAATATTTCTTCTTGATATTGCAATTTGGGAAAAAAAGTGATATTCTATATTCATATATATTTATCATGTATATGAATATACAGAAGGAGGATAAAATCTAATGGGAAGAAAAATGAAAACCATGGATGGTAACACGGCTGCCGCTCACGTTTCCTATGCGTTCACGGACGTTGCCGCTATCTATCCTATCACGCCGTCGTCGCCTATGGCGGAGGTTACGGACAAATGGTCCGCGGCGGGGAGAAAAAATCTGTTTGGCAGACCGGTTAAGGTTGCGGAAATGCAGTCTGAGGGCGGCGCTTCGGGTACGGTGCACGGCTCGCTGACAGCGGGAGCTTTAACCACGACATACACAGCTTCGCAGGGGCTTTTGCTCATGATACCGAATATGTATAAAATTGCGGGCGAGCTATTGCCTTGCGTTATAAACGTATCTGCGCGCGCGCTTGCGTCGCATGCGCTTTCAATTTTCGGAGACCATCAGGATATTTATGCCTGCCGTCAGACAGGTTTTGCGATGCTTGCTTCTACAAATCCACAGGAGGCTATGGATTTAGGGGCTGTTGCGCACTTGTCCGCTATCAAGGGAAGAGTGCCGTTTATGCACTTCTTCGACGGATTCCGCACATCGCATGAGTACCAGAAGGTTGCCTGCTGGGAGGACGAGCAGCTTGCGAAGATGATTGATATGGACGCTGTTAACGCGTTCCGCCGCCGCTCGCTTAATCCGGAACATCCGGCTCAGCGCGGTACTGCCCAGAATCCAGACGTATTTTTCCAGGCTCGTGAGGCTTCAAATAAATACTATGAAGCGGTTCCGGCTATTGTTGAGGAATATATGAATAAGGTTAATGCTGAAATCGGCACTGACTATAAGCTGTTTAACTACTATGGCGCGGCTGACGCGGAGCATGTTGTAATTGCGATGGGTTCGGTTTGCGACACTATAACAGAAACAGTTGATTACTTAAATGCAAACGGCGGAAAATACGGTGTTATAACAGTTCGTCTGTACAGACCGTTCTCAGCTAAGCATCTTATCGACGCTATTCCAGACAGCGTTAAGCAGATTTCTGTGCTTGACAGAACAAAGGAGCCGGGCGCAGTAGGCGAGCCGCTGTTTCTTGACGTATGTGCGGTGCTTAAAGACTCTAAGTTTGCGAATGTTCCAGTATTCGGTGGACGATATGGTCTGGGTTCAAAAGACACAACTCCGGCGCAGATTATTTCTGTATATAAAAACAGTGATAAAAAACATTTTACAATCGGTATCAACGACGATGTTACGCATCTTTCGCTTGATATTACAGAGAATCCGGACACAACTCCGGCAGGAATTAAGAGCTGCAAGTTCTGGGGACTCGGCGCGGACGGTACTGTCGGCGCGAATAAGAACTCGGTTAAAATTATCGGTGACCACACGAACATGAACGTGCAGGCGTATTTCGATTACGACTCAAAGAAGTCGGGCGGACTTACGGTTTCGCATCTTCGTTTTGGCGACGCTAAGATTACTTCAACATACCTGATTAACAAGGCTGATTTTGTTGCGTGTCATAAACCGTCGTATGTAAGACAGTACGACATGGTTTCAGACGTTAAGCCCGGCGGCGTATTCCTGCTTAACTGCAGCTGGAACGCGGATGAGCTTGAAGAGCATCTTCCGGGTCAGGTTAAGAGATATATTGCTGAGAATAATGTTCAGTTCTACACGATTGACGGCGTTAAGCTTGGTAAGGAAATTGGTCTTGGCAACAGAATCAATACTATTTTGCAGTCCGCATTCTTTAAGCTTGCAGACATTATTCCGATTGACGACGCAATTAAATATATGAAAGACGCCGCAACGGCTTCCTATTCTAAAAAGGGCGAAGCTATCGTAAAAATGAATCATGACGCTATCGACGCCGGCGCAAAAGAGGTTGTTAAGGTAGACGTACCGGAAGCATGGAAAAACGCTAAGGACGAGGACCTTTCAATCCACTATGACGGCGAGGGTAAGCTGATTGATTATGTTAACGACGTGCTGATTCCTGTAAATGGATTTAAGGGAATGGAGCTTCCTGTTTCAACATTTGAAAAATATGCAGACGGCGAGGTGCCTCTTGGTTCTTCAGCCTTTGAAAAACGCGGTATTGCTATTGACGTTCCAGAGTGGAATCCTGAAAATTGTATTCAGTGTAATTTCTGCTCATATGTCTGCCCGCACGCTTGTATAAGACCTGTTGTGCTGACAGAGGAAGAAAAGAACAATGCGCCCGAAGGCATTGTATATACGAATATGAAGCAGATGGATGGCTTGTATTTCGCTATGTCTATCTCGGTTAAGGACTGCACGGGCTGCGGTTCTTGTGTGAATGTATGTCCGGGCACAAAGGGCGAAAAGGCGTTAACGCTGAAGTCTCTTGATTCACAGCTTACAAGTCAGTCAGCGTTTGATTATGGTATTAAGCTTGCGGCTAAGCCGGCTGTGTTTGAGAAATTCCCTGAGACAATGGTTAAGGGAAGCCAGTTCCGTCAACCATATCTGGAATTCTCGGGCGCGTGCGCGGGCTGTGGTGAAACACCTTATGCTAAGCTTATAACACAGCTTTTCGGAGACAGAATGTATATTGCAAATGCGACAGGCTGCTCGTCAATCTGGGGAGGCTCATCGCCGTCTACTCCATACACGACAAACGCGGACGGACAAGGACCGGCATGGGCAAACTCACTGTTTGAGGATAACGCTGAGTATGGCTATGGTATGTATCTTGCGCAGAAGACAATCCGCGATGATAATATAGCGAAGCTTGAAAAGATTTCAGCTGAGTCGTCAGATGCTGACGTTAAGGCTAAGATTGCTAAGTTCATGGAAACAAAGGACGACGGCAAGACAAATAAAGTTGCCACAGAAGAGCTTCTGAAGGCTCTTGCGGCTGTTAATTCAACAGACGCTAAGCAGGTGCTTGCAGATAAAGAATATCTCAGCAAGAAGTCAGTTTGGGTATTCGGCGGCGACGGCTGGGCATACGACATCGGCTTCGGCGGCGTTGACCATGTTTTGGCTTCCGGCGAGGACGTTAATATAATGGTATTTGACACCGAAGTATATTCAAACACAGGCGGTCAGTCGTCAAAGGCTACTCCGACAGGCGCTATTGCGCAGTTTGCGGCGGCAGGTAAGGAAGTTAAGAAGAAAGACCTTGCTGCGATTGCGATGAGTTACGGATATGTTTATGTTGCTCAGATTGCTCAGGGCGCTGACTATAACCAGTGTCTGAAAGCAATGGTTGAGGCGGAAAGCTATCATGGACCTTCAATTATTATCGCGTACGCTCCTTGTATCAATCATGGTATTAAGGGTGGCATGAGTATTGCGCAGACTGAAGAGAAGAAAGCTGTACAGGCAGGATATTGGCACCTGTTCCGTTATGACCCGCGTCTTGTGCTTGAGGGCAAGAACGGCTTCCAGCTTGACTCAAAAGCTCCTACGGCTGATTATAAGGATTTCATCATGGGTGAGGTTCGTTATAACTCGCTTGCTCGTTCAAATCCGGAAAGAGCGGAAGAGCTGTTTGATAAGGCGGCAAAGAACGCTGTTGAAAAATATGAAAAGCTCGTTAAGCTTGCGGATAAATAATAGATTTTAA
>CATJNN010000307.1 GCA_949742185.1 uncultured Clostridia bacterium
CGGATACTTTCGGCGCGAGCGATGAGAAAATAGGGCAGATTGTGAACTTCTTGCTTGAACGGTCACTGTTTAACGATATACTTTTCAAGTCGGACAAGGTTCTCACTTCCCGCAGTATACAGCTTCGGTTTCAGGAAGCCAAAAAAGGCGCGAAACGTGAAATTGAAGTGGATAAAAGGTTCTGGATTTTAACGGAAAGCGAAACACAGAGCTTTATTAAGTGTACGAATTTTCAGGGTTTTTCCGAGAATAACTGCGGTTTTTCCGAGAAAAACCCGAGTAAATCCGAGAAAAACGACACAAAGAAAAGTAAAGAAAAGAAAAGGAAAGTAAAGGAAAGAAAAGAAAAGAATATACCGCCCGGCGGCGGGAAGCAGTATAACGAACCGCCTGTAATTACATTGCCGCTTAAAGACGGCGGTGAATTTAAAATATTCAACGAAGATATAATTGAATGGCAGAGTTTATATATCAAAGCGGATATAACAGACGAGTTAAGGCAAATGAGAGGCTGGCTGTTAGCAAACGAAGCTAAAAGAAAGACGCGCGCGGGTATAAATAGGTTTATAGCAAACTGGCTGAGTAAAGCGCACAACAATGTTAAGACGGCTTATGCGTCCGGGCATGAGGAAGAAAATAGATTTAGTAATCCGTTTTTAGATTTAGTGAGAAAATATGAGGAGGAAGAAAAAATTGAATAAATCAGAAACTGCGAAAATTATGGCTACGCTTAAGATGGCATATCCGCAGTATTACAAAAATATGTCGGCGGACGAGCTGGACGCGGCGGTGAGGCTGTGGCAGGACATGTTTGACAGCGAGCCGTATGCTGAGGTGGCGGCGGGAATTAAGGCGTTTATGGCGTCGGAGTCAAAGGGGTTTCCTCCGTCTATTGGACAGGTTAAGGAGAAGATTGCGCTGCTTACCCGTCCGCAGGACGCGATGACGGAGCAGGAGGCGTGGACGCTTGTGAAGAAGGCTTTGCGAAACAGCGCGTATGGGTATCTTGAGGAATATGAGAAATTGCCCGAAGCTGTAAAATCTGTTATAGGCTCGCCGTCTGTACTGCGCGAGTGGGGACAGGTGGATATGCGCGAGCTTGACACGGTGGTGGCGAGCAATTTTATGCGGTCGTATCGGGCGAGAGTGCAGCACGAGCGCGAATACGCGGCTCTGCCGGAGAGCGTGAAGCAGTTTGCGAACGCGATTGCGGAACGTGTGGCGAGGTTTGAAGACCGCGGTGAATTCCGGTATGAGATTTATCAGGATAATTACGACCATAAGGGGTTGGAGGAAATTATACGGGCAAAATTGGAGAATGGAAATGAACAGCAGGGATAAGGGCAAGCGCGGGGAGCTGGAGCTTGCAAGGAGGCTTCGCGAATACGGCTACGACTGCCGGAGAGGACAGCAGTATTCGGGAGCGAACGGCGACGCGGACGTTGTGGGGCTGCCGGGAATACATATAGAGTGCAAGCGGGTTGAGCGTCTGAATTTGGATGACGCGATGGCGCAGGCGATGCATGACGCGCACGGGAAAATCCCTGCTGTGTTTTACCGGAAGAATCATGGCGAGTGGCGCGTCACGATAGGGCTGGAGGACTTTATGAGGATTTATGCGGAATGGGAGGAAGAGAATGCGGGAGAGTCCGTGCGTAAGATGCGGCAGACACGGCGGGTGTTTGATTAAATGTAAAATATACGTCAAGTGGCGGGAAAAATTGCAGGAATATCATAGACGAATGAGGCGGATGCGGGAGGAGTAACGGTGACGAAAAAAGAGCTTGAACAGTATCGCAGTATATCAACAGCGAATGCATTAAAACAAGATATTGAAAAATTTATTGATGATATACCGGATAGTGTGACAAAGAAAATATTTAAATATAAATATTTAATCGGCAAACAACGTCCTACGTGGAAGCAAGTAGCTATATTGATAGGGGGAGGGAACACGGCGATGGGAGTACGTCAGCGAGTTTCAAGATATTTAGCAAATAAATAAACCTGTCACACTTTTTTACTTGACATATGATATAATTATATTGACAGAATATATGACTGTCTAAAATTTCTTTCATCAATTTATAATTTGCCGATAATAATTTGTCGGCAAATTCATGGAGCTATAGCCAAGAGGTAAGGCAGAGGACTGCAACTCCTTTATCCCCCGTTCAAATCGGGGTAGCTCCTCCATATGTGTGATAATAGCTTAAAGGGAAAGCCCGTACAATTATGTAAGACGCGGCTGTTGCGGGGTTCGAGTCCCTGCTTATCACACCATACATAGGGATATAGCCAAGAGCGGTAAAGGCATCGGATTTTGATTCCGACATTCGCAGGTTCAAATCCTGCTATCCCTGCCAAGAGAAAAGGAAATGCTAAATGAGGTGTAAACAGTGGCAAAAATACATAAAGTAGAATTATTTTTGGTAGATGTGTGCGATGATTTTTCAGACATTAGCGCAATACTTGATTACTTGAGGAATAGCAAATACGCGCCAAATATACATAAGATTAAAGCGCAGACTAAAGAGTTTGAATGGTCGGACGATGTATCAATAAATAAAATCGACTGCGATACAGAAGGATATAATAATTTCTTTAATAGTTTATAATAAAAGTGAAGTGAGATGAATGGCAAATGAACAAAACTTAAAACCACAAAACAAACGAACAAAGAGCGAGCAAAGAGAAATTGCAAGAAAAGGCGGAATTAAAAGTGGCGAAGTAAGACGCAAAAAGAAAGCCTTGAAAGAAACAATGCAAATGCTGTTAGACCTTCCTGTATCCGACACAAAGGTATGCAAAAGCATGGCTAAGTTTGGGATTGAAACGGACGAAATAGACAATAATACCAGATTGATGTATTCCCTTCTTAAAAAAGCATTTAATGGAGATGTTGCTGCGGTTAAAGAAGTACGTTCGGTAATCGGCGAAGATGTAAACGGAGAAGCATTAGGTAAACTTGATGAATTGCTGCAAGGGTTGAAAGATAATGCCAATAATACTGACAGATAAGCAAAACGAATACGTCCGCAAAGCAAACAGGCGATGGAATTTCAAAGTAGGCGCAACAGGTTCAGGCAAAACATATATGGATACGGCTTTTACAATTCCATTGAGAATAAGAGAACGGGCGGGAAAAGACGGCTTAACCGTTATTATAGGCAACACAAAGGGAACCTTACAGCGTAACATTATAGAGCCTTTACAAGAACATTATACAGAACAGTTGGTATCTAATATAGGAGCGGACAACACTTGTGCTATGTTCGGCGAAAAAGTATATTGCTTAGGCGCAGACAAAGTTAATCAGGTATCAAAGATACAAGGTTCAACAATTAAATACTGTTATGGGGACGAAATGACAACCTGGAATGAAGAAGTATTTCAAATGCTGAAATCACGTTTAAGAACTCCGTATAGTATATTTGACGGTACAATGAACCCTGCAAGCCCTAAACACTTTATGAAGGCGTTTATTGATAGTGATGCGGATATATATTGCCAGCATTATACAATAGACGATAACCCTACTCTGCCCACTGATTTTGTAAGGGAGCTGAAAAAGGAATATGAGGGAACTGTCTATTATGATTGGTACATATTAGGAGAGTGGAGCAGACCCAATGGGCTTGTATTTCCGAAATTTGCAAATAACCCTAATGCATTTATTATAAATGCTGATAAAGTACCAAAACGCTTTAGGTGGGTTGATGTTGGTTTTGACATAGGCGGTAACGGTTCAGCATATGCAATGACATTTTC
>CATJNN010000308.1 GCA_949742185.1 uncultured Clostridia bacterium
GCCCACCTCGGATATAGCGGGCGCGCCTGCCGCCGGAATAGATTCGTGTCTGTTTTCCTGCAAGGACATACCATGCGGATATACATACCGCATTAAACGGCTTGAGGAACTTGTTAAAATTGTAGACTAATTCTTGAAAAAATCCTCAAACGGCATATACGGCAGAGTGAATTTCTTACCGTTAAGGTATTGAAGCGCGCCGCCGTCCGTTTTGAAGTTAAACATGACGCTGTAGGAATAAAGCGCCTGACGCGAAAATCTCATGCGTTTGTTTACACGGTTATCGCCGTACTTTCCGTCGCCCAGAAGCGGATGACCTATAGACGCAAAATGCGCGCGTATTTGATGCGTTCTGCCTGTTAAAAGCTCGGTCTCAATAAGAGCAAAGCTGTTTTTTTCAGCCAGTACGCGGTATTTTGTAGCGATAGACTTTGAACCTTTTTTTGAAACGGGATAAATATACACCTGCTTCTTTTTTTCGTCTTTAAATAAATATCCGGTCAGCGTGTCTTCGCGTTTTTCCGGAACGCCGCAGACTATGCACAGATATAGCTTCTGCATTTCACGGTTTTTTATCTTTTCATTCATAATTCGCAGAGCCTCGGCATTTTTTGCCGCTATCACAATTCCGCCGGTATTCCTGTCTATACGGTTGCAAAGCGCAGGCGCGAACGACTGCTCTTCCTCGGGTTTCCACTCGCCTTTTTTATATAAATACGATTGTATTCGGGCTATCAGCGTATCCGAGGCGCCGCTGTCGTCTTCATGCACAACCATACCCTGAGGTTTGTCTGCGAGTAAAATGTTTTCGTCTTCATACACCACAGATATATCCGGCGAAGCGTGAAGATACATCTCGTTTTCGTCAATTTTTTCAAAAAATTCATCTTTAAAATACAGCGCGAGCACATCGCCTTCGTTGAGCCGCGCCGCCCCGTCTTTTGCGTGTCTGCCGTTTATGCGCACGCAGTTTTTCCGAAGTCCTTTATAAAGCATTGACTGCGGCAAAAGCGGCATAGCTTTGGTTAGGAATTTATCAAGCCGCTGACCTGCGTCGTTGCGGGCAATTATTATTTCTCTCATGGATGCAACCTCTTAAATAATTTGTAAATTATGAGCTGTTTCTATTGTAACACATTTAAAAATATGATACAATAACTTTCATAGCAAGATTTTTATTAACAGTTATAGTAATATTATAGTTTGACGTTTGAACTTGAAAGGGGAAATAACTATGGGATTTTTTGGCGGAGGCTTCACAAAGCCCGGACCGGGCATTGACAAGAACGCACCGAAGAAAAAAGGTATATTTTTATATTTTGAAATATTTTTTCGTAAATTCTGGAAGCTGATGCAGCTTAATATGATATATTTCTTGTTCTGTCTGCCGCTTTTTCTGCTTGTATATTTTTTTGCGCCGATATCTTCAGATTTTATCGCACGTATATCAGAAGGGTTTACTACTAATCCGGACGAGCTTCAGGTGCTTCAGTCTTCATTAATGCTCACACTTCGAATGATGGCGTCATTAGGAGTCGTAACATTTTTTGGATTTGGCGTTGCCGCTCCGGGGTATTCATACATTCTTCGATGTTTTACAAACGAAACGCCGACTTTCCTGTTCAGCGATTTTTGGGACCATATCAAGGCAAATATCAAGCATGGGCTTATATTTACGGTAATTGATATTTTAGTTCTTGTTTTTGGCTTTAACGCTGTTTATTTTTATATGTCGATATTTGGACAGACGCATCAAAATATATGGCTGTTTATCGGCTATCTGACAGGAGTATTGATTTTGATTTACACAATGATGCATGCTTATATATATCAGCTTGCTGTAACTTTTGAGGGAGGCGTTGTTCAAATATTGCGTAATGCCGTTATGCTGACTATTGCAAAGCTGCCGATGAATCTGCTCTTGACGGCGATTGGAGCGGGATTGTTTATTTTAGCGTTTCTGTTCACAAATCCGGTTATTTCGGCAATGATTTTCATATTCATCTGGACAACGTTCATTCGTTTTCCGATGGAGTTCTACGCTGTGCGCGTGATACAGCGCAATATACTTGATAATCCTAAGTTTACGGTTAAAAAACAGATGATAGAGGAGTGATTAATATGCCGTTCGCGGCGGGAAAGTTTGATGTCGCCGTTATCGGCGGAGGACATGCGGGAGCGGAAGCCGCGCTTGCCTCGGCTCGCCTCGGCTGTTCGGCGGTGATGTTTTCCATAAGCCTTGACGCGGTCGGTAATCTTCCTTGCAATCCAAGCATCGGAGGAACCGCAAAGGGGCATCTTGTGCGCGAGATTGACGCGCTTGGCGGAGAAATGGGAAAAGCCGCAGACGCGGCGTTTATTCAATCGAAGATGCTGAACCGCGGCAAAGGTCCCGCTGTTCATTCGCTTCGCTGTCAGATTGACCGTAAGCAGTATCATATGGAGATTAAAAAAAGGCTTGAAAATCAACCCCGTCTCCAAATAAAGCAGGCGGAAATAGTGGATATTCTTACTGACGAAAACGGCGTATACGGAGTTGTAACGCACACAGGAGCAGTATATGAAGTTAAGGCGGTTATAATAGCGACCGGCACATTTCTGCGGGGAAAAATTCTGATTGGCGACTATTCGCGTGAAAGCGGACCGGATGGAATGTTTCCGTCTGTGAAGCTATCCGAAAATCTGAAAAATCTCGGTATAACTCTTTTGCGTTTTAAAACGGGAACTCCCGCGCGTATTCACGCGGATACGCTGAACTATGATGAGATGGAGGAGGAGGCTGGCGACGATCATATCACGCCGTTTTCTTTTGAGACCGAAGACGTGGGGGAAAACAGAGTTTCCTGCTGGCTGACATACACTAATCCGGAAACGCACAAAATCATTCTTGACAATCTGTCTCTGGCGCCTATGTATAACGGAGGCGTGGAGGGGGTGGGTCCCAGATATTGTCCGTCTATTGAGGACAAAGTTGTGAGGTTTGCAGATAAACAGCGTCATCAACTGTTTATAGAGCCTATGGGGCTTGATACAAAGGAGATGTACGCGCAGGGCATAAGTACAAGTTTGCCGGAGGAAATTCAGATAAAGCTGCTGCGTTCTGTAAAAGGACTTGAAAATGCGGAAATTATGCGCAGCGCTTATGCGATTGAATACGATTGCATAGATCCGACGCAGCTTTCCCGCACGCTTGAATTTAAAAGCGTAGGCGGATTGTATGGCGCGGGGCAGTTTAACGGCACGAGCGGTTATGAAGAAGCGGCGGCGCAGGGACTTGTGGCGGGTATTAACGCGGCTTTAAAGATACTTGGCAAAGAACCGCTTTTGCTCGACCGTTCGCAGTGCTACATAGGTACGCTTATTGACGACTTAATTACCAAGGGTACAAACGAACCTTACCGCATGATGACCTCGCGCTCGGAATATCGTCTGCTTCTGCGTCAGGACAACGCCGACGAAAGACTCACTCCCGCGGGTTATAAAATCGGTCTTATTTCAGAAAGGCGTTATAAAAAATTTTGTGAAAAGATGGAGCAAATCAATGCAGAAATAAAACGTATATCAAAAGTTATTATTGCTCCGTCTTCGGCAAATCCTTTTCTTGAGAAGCATGGCTCGTCCGCTATTGCGACGGGTATACATCTGAGCGATTTAATAAAACGTCCTGAAATTTCATACAACGACACGGCGGAGCTTGACCCTGCGCGTCCATGTCTTCCGTTTGCAGTGCGTGAAGAGGTTGAGATAAAGACAAAATATGAGGGATATATTAAGCGTCAGAAGGCGCAGGCGGAACAGTTTGCAAAGATGGAAGCCCGCGCTCTTCCGAATGATATCATATATGCAGATATACATGGTCTGAGGCTTGAAGCGCGACAAAAGCTTGATAAAATAAAGCCTTCGTCGGTCGGACAGGCGGCAAGAATATCAGGCGTTTCGCCGTCGGATGTGTCGGTACTGCTGGTATGGCTTGAGAGCCGAAAACTGTGAGCTTGAAATTGAGGAATAAAGACGGTATTTTAACGCACACAAAATTTTTACTCTTGTAATAATAGTGATATTTATTGTAATAGTTTTTATGAAGTTTTGTATAGGCGACAGAGTATAAAATGTTTTTTGTAAAGAAGCTGGAAGTCATATATTATGGGATATGACGGTTTTGTGATTTGTATTAAAAAATACACTTTATATAGAAATATAAAGTGTATTTTTTACGGTATATTTATTCCATATCAAACAGAGACATCTGTTCAACGCCCGAGTCCTCATCCTTTAAGAAGCAGCCCGTGGCGGGGATGTTTTTTGTGCTGTAGTATTCCACATTTTTGATGCCGGAGGTTTCAAGCTCGGCAATTCTTGCCAGTTTGCCGCCTTTTTTGCTCATTTTCATAACCTGCACGCCCTGCGTGGATTTTGTGGATTTGAGAGGAATCTTTTCTGTATTAAAAACAAGAGCTTTCCCATTGTCGCTGTATGCGACAAGTTTTATGTCATCCGTGATAAAACGAATATCCCGTACCGGCGATTTATCTGAGTACGCGTTCACAAGCTTTCTGCGGTTTGTTTTTGTTTCATATGCAGACAAGCCTACTTTTGCAATTTTGCCGTTTTCAAATGCAAAAAGAACATTTCCGCCATAATCTTTAGTCACAACCATATATAGGATTTTCTCGCCCTCGTCAAGCCCAAGCAGTCCCGGCAAATATTCGCCCATAGCGCTGACTTTTGTGTCGGGCAGCTCATGCGTTTTCATTTTATAAGCCGTATGCTTGTTTGAGAAGAAAATCAAATCGCTTATGTTGCTTGTCTCAAACGACTGCGTAATTTCGTCGTTTTCCTTTAGCTTATGCTCGGCGGACGACGAGCGCAGCGACATAGCCGTTATCTTTTTAATGTAGTTTTCGCGCGTGAAGAACAGTGTGACGGAATAATCGTCGACAAAGTTAACTTCTGTGTATGTTTCAGCCTGTTCCGCCTGAACAAGTTCGGTTTTGCGGTCTTTGCCGTATTTTTTTGCAATGCGTACAAGCTGTTCCTCTATAAGTTTTTTCACCTTAACGTCGTCTGATAAAACCGACTGCAAATCTTCAATTTCTTCAAGAAGCGTTTCAATTTCATCGGTGCGGCGCAGAATATACTCTTTATTAAGATTTCTTAACTTTATCTCGGCAATATATTCAGCCTGAATTTCGTCGATATCAAAGCCGCTCATTAAATTTGGAACAACATCCTCTTCCTTTTCGGTGTGACGTATGATGGATACTGCTTTGTCAATATCAAGCAGTATTTTTTTTAAGCCTGTAAGAAGATGAAGTTTATCGCTTTTCTTGTCAATATCATATTTAAGTCCGTTTTTGACGCATTCCATACGGAATTTAATCCATTCGCCGAGAATTTCTCCAACACCCATAACCTTTGGCACAGCGTTAATCAGCACGTTAAAATTACAACTATAACTATCCTCGAGCGGAGTCATTTTAAAGAGCTTGAGCATAAGAGCATCGGGGTCTGTGCCGCGCTTTAAATCAAGCGTGAGCTTGAAACCGTTCAAATCGGTTTCGTCGCGCGCGTCCGATATTTCGCGCAGTTTATTCGCCTTTATAAGCTCCATTATTTTTGATATAATAGCTTCCGTTGTCGTCGTGTATGGAATCTCGTTTATTTCTATGCAGTTGTTCTGTTTATCATAGGTGTATTTTGAACGTAAACGGAAGCTTCCGCGGCCTGTTCGGTAAATCTCGCGCATTTCGTCTTCGGAATAGAGAAGCTCCGCTCCCATTGAAAAATCGGGAGCGGGCATATATTTTATAATGTCTGCGTCGGGATTTTTCATCAAAGCTACGGTTGCGTCGCATATTTCGCGAAGGTTGAACGAACATATGTTACTCGCCATACCGACGGCGATTCCCTGATTTGGATTTACAAGAATATTTGGGAAAGCTACGGGCAGAAGCGTCGGCTCTTTGAGCTCGCCGTCGTAGTTATCCACGAACGGCACGGTATTTTTATTTATATCGGTGAAAAACTCCCGGCAGATTTCCGCAAGACGCACTTCTGTATATCGCGGAGCGGCGTATGCCATGTCGCGCGAAAACTGCTTGCCGAAGTTTCCCTGAGACTCAACCAGCGGATGCAGAAGCGCCTCGTTGCCCTCCGTAAGACGCACCATTGTTTCGTAAATTGCGGCGTCGCCGTGCGGATTAAGCTTCATAGTCTGACCGACAACGTTTGCAGATTTTGTGAGCTTGCCGCCAAGCAGATTCATTTTATACATTGTGTATAAAAGCTTTCGGTGCGCGGGCTTCAGACCGTCGATTTCCGGAATTGCGCGCGATATGATAACGCTCATAGCGTACGGCATAAAGTTTTTTTCGAGCATTTCCGTTATCGGTTGTTCCGCAATCGGCGCATATTCAATAATTGTCTCTTCTTTTTTGTTTTTTGCCATATTTCTATACCTTTCAAAAATTAAGCTTATGATAAATCAACCATTTCCATATACATTGAACCGTTGTCGGCTATGAAATCCTTTCTGCTCTGAATATTATCGCCGAGCAGGATATCGAACATCATTGCCGTGCGCTCCACATTTTCCGGGGTTACTCGTATTAGGCGGCGCGTGGCTGGATTCATGGTTGTGTAGTTCATCATGTCGGGCTGATTTTCGCCGAGTCCCTTAGAACGTTTTATATCGTATTCGTCTTTTTCTTTTGACAAGCCCTCCTCGCGCAGCTTTGCCAATATTTCATCCTTTTCGCCGTCGGTGTATGCGAAGAAGCGTTCGCCTTTACGCTTTGTTTTTGTTATGTTTATTTCATATAGCGGCGATTCTGCTATATACACTTTGCCGACGTCAATCAGCGTGGGAATAAGTCTGTAAATCATGGTCAGCACCAGAGTGCGGATATGAAAACCGTCGACGTCCGCGTCGGTGCAGATTATTATTTTATCCCAGCGCAGATTATCAAGGCTGAAGCTGTCTATGCCTTTATTATTTTTTGTTTTAATCTCAACTCCGCAGCCGAGAACTTTCAGCAGGTCTACTATAATGTCGCTTTTAAAAATTCTGGGATAGTCTGCTTTTAAACAGTTGAAAATTTTTCCGCGGATGGGCATGATAGCCTGAAATTTTGCGTCGCGCGCCAGTTTACATGAACCGAGCGCGGAATCTCCCTCAACAATGTATACTTCGCGCTGCGCAACGTCTTTGGTGCGGCAGTCGACAAATTTTGCGACGCGGTTCGTAACGTCCATAGATCCGGTGAGCTTCTTTTTTATGTCTATGCGCGCTTTTTCAGCGTTTTCGCGGCTTCGCTTGTTGACAAGAGCCTGATTTGCGATTTTTTCTGCGTCCGTTTTGTTTTCTATAAAATACACTTCAAGCTGATGACGCATAAATTCGGTCATGGCCTCCTGAATAAATTTGTTGTTAATTGCTTTTTTTGTCTGGTTTTCGTAGCTTGTCTGCGTCGAAAAAGAGTTTATAACAAGAGCGATACAGTCCGCAACATCGTTAAACGTTATTTTTGATTCGTTTTTGTTATATTTGTTGTTTTGCTTTAAGTATTTGTCAATAGCATATACAAACGCACTCCGCACAGCCTTATCCGGCGAGCCGCCATGCTCCAGCCAGCTTGAGTTATGGTAATATTCAAGGAAATTCACCGTATTGGAGAAGCAAAAGGCGATATGCATTTTAACCTTGTAGTCCGGCTTGTCCTCGCGGTCGCGCCCTTTTCGTTCAGTTTCCCAGCTTTCCACCGTTGTGAAAGCGGTTTCGCCGGCTTTTTCCTTGACATAGTCTACAATACCGTTCTCATAGTAGTATTCGAACATTTCCATGCCCTCTGCGGTTTCGTTATATAAAATAAACCGCAGTCCGGCGTTTACCATAGCCTGACGGTCCAGTGTTTCCTGAAAGAATTCAAGCGGTATATTTATATCTGTGAATACTTCTAAATCAGGACGCCATCGCTGGGTGGTTCCTGTTTGTATGCTTCTGGTGGGCTTTTTTTCGAGACCGCCTATGTTTTCGCCCTTTTCAAAGTGAAGCGAATATTCAGTCTTGTCGCGCACGCAGGTTACGTCCATATATTCTGAGCTGTACTGAGTTGCGCACGCGCCAAGTCCGTTAAGTCCAAGGCTGTACTCGTACATACCGTCTGAATTATTGTTGTATTTTCCGCCTGCGTACAGTTCGCAGTATACAAGCTCCCAGTTGTAGCGATCCTCTTTTTCGTTGTAGTCAAGTGGTATTCCGCGTCCGTGGTCGCGCACCTCAATAGAACGGTCGCGGAAGCGCGTCACTTCAATAACATCGCCGTAGCCCTCGCGCGCTTCGTCGATAGAGTTTGATAATATTTCAAAAAATGAATGCTGACAGCCTTCAAGCCCGTCCGAGCCGAATATAACAGCCGGACGCTTGCGGACGCGGTCTGCGCCTTTAAGGCTTGTTATGCTTTCATTTCCGTATTCCTGCTTTTTTCCTGCCATCTTCGTCCTGCCTTCCCAAAATTAATACTTTCATTATTATATATTAAAACGTCTTATATTGTCAACTAGAAATATACAAATATATGTTCGTTTAATAAATGAAAATTGTTGGCGAAAACACTCGTTAGAAAATATAATATTCAAATGAGTGGCAAAATGAAAATGGAAATGATTTAAAACGTTAACGCTGATAGGTATAGAGTTTAGGCAGTTTTTATCGTATGGTGCGGATATACTTACAATCGCATAAAATCAAAGCTTTTGAGTCGTTAATAAACAGTATTAACATTAAGTTTTACTAAATAATCTTAAACTCTACGGAGCGTTTGTTGATGTTATATATTTGTTATGTTAAAGTATAATTGTTAAAGGAGGTGACGTAATGGATTGCAACAAAATAGGAATTTTAATTTTTAAACTAAGAAAAGATAAAAACATCACTCAAAAACAGCTTGCGGATAAATTAAATATATCAGATAGAACAATATCCAAATGGGAAAGGGGAGGCGGCATTCCTGACATTTCGTTATTATCGGATATTGCGGACTTTTTTGATATTACTATTGAGACATTGCTTAACGGAGAGATTTTATCAAGTAGTTTTATTGGAGGAAATATGAAAAAGTCGAAATATTATGTATGTAAAACGTGTGGAAATATCATAGTGAGTACAGGAAATGCGTCTGTAATGTGTTGTGATAAAAAAATGACGGAGGAAACCGCACAAAAAGCTTTGGATAGCGACAAACTGTGTGTGGAAGAAGTAGAGAATGATTGGTATATTACTTGCAATCATTCGATGATAAAAGACCATTATATATCATTTGTGGCATTTGCAACGGGCTCAAAATTGCAGATTGTAAAGCAATATCCTGAATGGGATTTACAGGTGCGTTTTCAAAAACGTGAACACGGAACATTATTTTGGTATTGTACGCAACATGGATTATTTTATCAGCATCTGTAATACAGTATAACTAAATATAAAAACAAAAAAACGGTTGAAAAAAGTTTGTGGCATACTGAAACCCCCAAGATGATATTTTTACTACATATCATTTTGGAGGGTTTCTCAGTCAATTTCTTAAAAAATTTGGAATTACATTTGTCTTAAAGCGCTTACGATTTAATCAACATTTTTAATTGTTCTACTGTAAGCCAAGGTCTTTTTCTATGTAGCATACGGTGACAGTTTGAGCATACCAACACCAAGTCTTTCAAATTTGTTTTTTTTGCAACATGAATTTCAGAAAGAGGAACAATATGGTGACATTCAATATATCCTTCTCCTAAATCACCATATTTGTCTTTAAAAATAAAGCCGCAAACATCGCAACTTAAATAACCTGTTTCTTTTAGTCGTTGTTGTTTCTTTTGAGTAACTAATTTGCTGTTTCTTTCTTTATATTTGTGTTGCTTTTCGAGTAATGCGCCCTCCATAAAGCCTTCATCATCAATATCTCCAATTACATTTTCGTGGGTATTTACCATTTCTTTAATTTTATTTGCAATAGCATTTAAATATTTCTTATTCGAAACAAATTCGTTATATATTACTTTATCTAATTTGCTTGCATTTGATAAACCTTTATTAGGGTGTTCAATACTGTAAAAATTTATCAACTACATATAGACACCGCGTGGATTTCTATATGTAGTAAGCCTTTTTTCTTGTTCATATGCACTCAATTTTCTGAGAGTATCACTTAACTGAACAATTACAACATCAGATGCAGAAAGTCTGTGAACATCTGTTTTAAAGTACGTATCTAATGCTAATATGATTTCTTCCCTAGTCCATGAAGGATTGCGTGTTTTAGGACTTAAATCCATAGAATTGTTCTCCTTTTCTAATTTTTAATAAAATTCTATATTAAAGTATTAAAATATTGTACTTCAGGTTAATTTATCCCAACGTGCTTTTTGATACTGGTCATATTTTACTAGTGTAATTTAAATAGTAAAAACTA
>CATJNN010000309.1 GCA_949742185.1 uncultured Clostridia bacterium
ATACCGATTAATTATTTTTTATAAAAAATTGCATTTATTTCCGCTATATGCTACAATATAGGCATAATTCTAAAAGGCATACGGTATGCTAAAGTAAACGATATTTATTGTCCATATAGACGGACATAAATTATTTAACGCTTTATGTGCCCGTAATAAAGCGTTAAAATTTTCATATAACAACGGGCAGAAAGGCTATGGTGATTTTATGACGGATAAGGAACAATTTAAACAGCTCTCGTATGAACGTAAATGCGTATACGAAGTTATATCCGAAAATGAAAAAAAAGATATGTTTACGTTATGCGAGGAGTATAAGGATTTTCTAAACAAAGGAAAAACAGAGCGCGAATGCGTGGCGCAGTCTGTTAAAGCCGCAGAAAACGCAGGCTTCGTAAAACTTGAAAACAAAAGCTCCCTTTCAGCAGGTGATAAAATATACACCGTAAATCGGGATAAAAATATAATGCTTGCCGTAATCGGCACAGACGACATCACAAACGGCTTTAATCTTGTCGGCGCACATATTGACTCTCCGCGCCTCGACCTTAAACAAAATCCTCTTTATGAGAGCGACGGACTTGCTCTTTTTAAAACGCACTACTATGGCGGCATAAAAAAATATCAATGGCCCGCCATGCCTCTGGCGCTTCACGGCGTTATTTGTAAAAAAGACGGTTCATGCATAAACGTGTGTATAGGAGAGGGCGAAAACGACCCTGTATTCTGCGTTACCGACCTTCTTCCCCATCTCGGCAAGGACCAGATGTCAAAAAAGATGACCGACGGCATTGAAGGCGAAGCCTTAAACATTCTTGTTGGCGGCATGGGCATAGGAGACAGCGACGTTAGCGAAAAGGTTAAATATAATATACTGAAGATTCTTAATGAAAAATACGGCATAACTGAGACGGATTTTTTAAGCGCGGAAATCGAAGCAGTTCCCGCCCATAAAGCGTCTGACGTAGGACTTGACAGGAGCATGATAGGCGCGTATGGTCAGGACGACCGAGTATGCGCGTTTACGTCGCTTAAAAGTATTATTGATATTGACACGCCGAAAAAAACGGCCATGTGTCTGCTTGTTGACAAGGAAGAAATCGGCTCAACCGGAAATACCGGCATGCTGTCTGCATTTTTTGAAATGACTGTTGCGGAAATAATCGAAAAAATGACCGGCGCATGTTCTGTCACAACGCTTAATAAGGTTATCAAAAACTGCGCGTGTCTTTCGTCTGACGTCGGAGCGGCAGTCGACCCAACCTATGAAAATGTGTCTGAAAAGAAAAACGCCTCATTTGCCGGTCAGGGAATGGTTCTTATGAAATACACCGGCTCGCGCGGCAAATCCGGAGCAAGCGACGCAAGCGCGGAATTTGTGTGTGAAATCCGTAAAATACTTGACAACAACAATGTTATCTGGCAGACAAGCGAGCTTGGAAAAGTAGACCAAGGCGGCGGCGGAACTATAGCGCAGTACGTTGCGAATCTTAATATAGACGTTATAGACTGCGGCGTTCCGGTACTATCTATGCACTCTCCTTTTGAGGTTGCCGCAAAGGGCGATATATATATGGCATACCGCTCATATATAGCATTTTATAAAGACAGATAATAAAAACATACCCCCAACGCCTATACAAATGCATCGGGGATATTGCTTGTCGTTTTATAGTTTCCTTTACCGACTTCCCTTTATTGAAACTTTAAATTTTATTAAATATGAAAATAATTCGGGGTTTGACGCCACTAATTATTTTTGCCGCAGTTTCACAGCTCAGTTGATAAAAAACGGAAAATGCATAATATGCATTTTCCGTTTTTTATTAGCATTGTCCGCCGCAATGACCCCCGCAATCTCCATGCTCATGTTCATGGTTATGATGATTGCACTGTACATCCGGATTATAATCCAGCATTCCGTTAAGAAACGCCTGAACAGCTTCATCCGCGTTTCCGCTTACACCGCCGTACAGCTTTATTCCCGCTTCTGCCAGCGCATTCTGCGCCCCGCCGCCTATACCTCCGCATATCAGCACATCAACGCTGTTAAGCCTCAAAAAACCTGCAAGCGCGCCATGTCCGCTGCCGTTTGTATCCACCACCTCGCTTGCAGTTATGACGCCATTATCCGCATCATAAATTTTAAATGTCTCCGTATGACCAAAATGCTGAAAAATGTTTCCATTTTCATATGTTACCGCTATTCTCACAACTCTGCTTCCTTTCCTCGTACAATTCAGATTTTCAACCCTGAATTATAATTTTTGTATATTATACCAAATATCTATCTATTTGTCCATCCCAAAATTTATTACTGACCAGCGCTCTCCGCAAGCGTTACATACACCGTTTCAAGCTTGCTGTCCCGATACAGCGTAATCGGCAATGTATCACCCGCCTTAAACTGGTCGCGTATATCGTTTATTTCCGACACGGTTGTAACGGCCTCGTCATTCACACGCACAATTAAATCGCCGCGTTTAATTCCTGCGTCGGCAGCCGGCATATCCGGTTCAACACTTTCCACAATAACTCCATACGGCGCGTCTCGCCCTGTCAGACCAATAACCGGTCTTCCTGATACATAGCCGCTTGACATAAGCTCGTTTATTATCGGCATAACCTCATTCATAGGAATTGCAAAACCTATCCCCTCTACTTCTGTAGACGACATCTTCACCGTGTTAATTCCAATAAGCTCTCCAAAGCAATTCACAAGCGCGCCTCCTGAATTCCCGGGATTTATCGCCGCGTCGGTTTGTATCAGATTTAACACGCGTCCCTGCACCGTTATTGTACGGTTAACCGCGCTTATAACTCCTGCGGTCACAGAACCGGCCAGTTCTTGTCCAAGCGGATTACCTATAGCCACCGCCAAATCCCCCACTTCAAGAGCGGCGGAGTCTCCCGCTGAAGCCGCTGTCAGATTAGGGGCGTTTATTTTTATAACTGCCAAATCAGTTCTTTCATCGCTTCCTATAATCTCCGCGTTATATTCTTCCTGAGTGTTCAGAACAACCTTTAACTTTGAAGCATTTTCTATAACATGATAATTTGTTACGATATATCCGTCTGTATTTATAATAACGCCTGAACCGCTTCCCAAATCAATAGTTTTATCCAAAAATCCTGCAATCCTGCCCTGATTTATAATTCCAACCACACTGGGTCCCACTGTTTTATTAATCTGAGCAACAGACATAGCTCCATCTTTTCCCGCCGTCACCATTGAGCCAAAATCACTTTTGTCACGCGGGTCGGTCGTATGCGAAACTATTGTCTCAGTCTTTAAATGCGGCACAACCGCAAAAGAAAATATCAACATGCATACTACGCACGTTACAACAGACGTTAAAATTACCGCAAGAAGCATATTTCTGTTTTTCTTTTTCGGCAGCGTATACGGCACAAGCGCATACGGATTCGGATTATCTCCAGAATACCACCTATATTCGTTCATTTAATGCTCACTCCTAAACCGCTTTTATTTAATTCTTATTATAGTATAATTTAACGTTTTAGATATGAACAAACTGTAAATTTTATATATATCAAAAATATTTTACCGTTAAAAAACAAAAATATATTGACATATCATGTACAAAATGATATAATATTTCAGTCAGTGCGCTGGTGTAGCTCAATTGGTAGAGCAGCTGATTTGTAATCAGCAGGTCGCGGGTTCGAGTCCCATCACCAGCTCCATATAAGCGGACAGGCGCAGCCTGTCCATTTTATGGGAGAGTTCCCGAGTGGCCAAAG
>CATJNN010000310.1 GCA_949742185.1 uncultured Clostridia bacterium
CGGGTGAAGCCGGCGCAGCCGAAGCCCAGCGGATATCGGGTCTTATACAGACGCATATTATTCCGCGTCCGACCGAAGATACCCAGAAAATGGCGCTCAGATGCAGCGTCGGACGTGACAAAGTAGGACATATACCGAATAACGCTTGAATCAGCGTTGGGGTTCTCATTTGAAAGGAGATTTACATATGGAAGCATTGGGAATGATTGAAACAAGAGGCTTGACGGCTTCTATAGAAGCTGCCGACGCTATGACAAAGGCGGCTAACGTTGTGCTTGTTGGCACGGAGAAAATAGGCTCGGGTCTGGTAAGCGTTATTGTGCGCGGCGACGTGGGAGCGGTTAAAGCGGCGGTTGAAGCCGGCGCGAGCGCGGCTTCAAGACTCGGCGAGCTTGTCGCACAGCATGTTATTCCGCGTCCGCATGCGGATGTGGAGAAAATCCTGCCTTCTATCTAAGGCATAACGCCGTCGGTTTTACCGGCATACAAAGGGGAGAAAGCATATGGATTTTTCGTTGGGATTGATTGAGGTTTCGTCGCTTGGGCATGCAATACTGGTGCTCGACGATATGCTGAAAACCGGAGAGGTTGAATTTGTCGCTACTGAGCGCAAGCTTGGGGGCAGATTGGTAACGCTTGTGGTTAAAGGAGATTTATCGTCGGTGAAAGCGTCGGTTGACGCGGGCAGGGCGGCGGCGCAGGGCATGGACTGCCTGAAAGCCGCCGAGGTTATAGCGCGTCCTCATCATGAAATATTAAAGTTTTTACACCTATAGGACATAAGGAGTAGAAAATGGCTGCAAAACGTTCTCAAGCCGCAGGAGCGGCTTCAGATAAAGCGCCGGCAACGCGTGCGGCGCGCGCATCTAAGGTAAAGACAGAAGAAAAAAAGGTTAATTCAGAAAGTAATAACAAGGAGGTCACAAAAATGGCTGTAGAAGCATTGGGAATGGTTGAAACAAGAGGTTTGGTAGCGGCGATTGAAGCTGCCGACGCAATGGTTAAGGCTGCTAACGTTACTCTTATCGGAACAGAGAGAATCGGTTCAGGTTTGGTAACCGTTATGGTTCGCGGCGACGTAGGCGCGGTTCAGGCTGCGACGGACGCAGGCGCGGCTGCAGGCTCAAAGCTTGGCGAGCTCGTATCTGTGCATGTAATTCCGCGTCCGCACGGCGATGTTGAGAAAATCCTTCCTGCAACAAAATAATTAAGTGATGGATTACGATGAATATCGGGACGGGATTTTCCGTCCCGACGGTTTCATCGCTGAAAGTGAGGTAAAGGTATATGAATAACAACCTCGTGGATTTGGTTACCGCAAGCGTTGTGAATATTCTCAAACAGACTGAGACGGAGCCGAAAGAGCAGGGGATACGCGTGGGCGTGTCGGCAAGGCATGTGCATCTGTCGCAGAGCGATTTGGAGACTCTGTTTGGCAAGGGATATAAGCTCACGCCTAAAAAAATGCTTATGGGCGACCAGTTTGCGGCGGAGGAATGCGTAACGCTGGTTAGTCCGTCGCTTCGGACTATCGAAGGAGTGCGCGTGTTAGGACCCGTGCGCAGTCAGTCGCAGGTGGAGGTATCGAGAACGGACACGTTTAAGCTTAAAGTTAGTCCGCCGGTTCGTCCGTCGGGGGAGCTTGCCGGAAGCGCGCCGATGGCTCTTGTGGGGCCTAAAGGCAGTGTGTTTTTGAACGAGGGCACGATTATTGCCAACCGCCATATACATATGACGCCGGCAGACGCGGCTGAGTACGGCGTTAAAGACAATGATATTGTCGACGTTGAAATTGAAAACAGCAAGCCGACAAAATATTATAATGTGCAGGTTCGCGTGTGCGAGGATTTTGACACGGAAATGCATATAGACACAGACGACGCGAACGCCGCTGCAATTAAAAACGGAGACCGCGTTAGGATAATCAGCAAGTAGGACTTCTCAAACAGGAGGAACAATGATTTTAGGTAAAGTTTACGGAAGCGTTGTATCAACGAGCAAAAATGAAAAGCTCATAGGCTATAAGTTTATGCTGGTGCAGTATATTGAAAACGATAAGCCGGTGGATAAGTATATTGTGGCTGTGGACGGCGTTGGCGCGGGCATAGGAGAAACAGTTCTTATCTGCACGGGAAGCGGCGCGCGTTTAGCGCTCGACCGTTCGGACGCTCCGGTGGACGCGGCGATTGTTGGAATTGTCGATGAAAATCAGGGCTGATGCTGTGACGGTTAGATTTTAGTATTGTGAAGCAAATAACATCAGCGGAGCTGTCGTTTGGCAGCTCGGCTGAAATTATGCGCGTTATTCAAAAAATTTTATATATAATATTATTTATTTCACAATGCCAAAATATCGGTTGGTTTAAGTATTATTGAGGAGGAAAGGCAGCATGAAGTTAGAAGAGCTTCAAAAGATAGTGTATGACGCGGGCGTAGTCGGCGCGGGCGGCGCAGGTTTTCCGACGCACCGCAAATTCAGCGACCAGGTTAAACAGATTATTGTGAACGCCGCGGAATGCGAGCCGCTTATGATGGTTGACCATCATATTCTGCATAAGCATCTGCAGGCGCTCGTTGACACGCTTAATATCCTGATAGACACGCTTGGCGCGGACGAGGCGATTATCGGTATAAAGGGAAAAAATATGCACCTTTTAGACAGAAAAATTGTCGCGTCGCTTTCCGGAACAAAAGTTAGAATTAAGGAAATTCCGGACATTTACCCTGCCGGCGACGAGGTTGTGCTCACATATGAAACGACTGGAAAAATTATTCCGGAAGGCAGCATACCTGTAATGGTCGGGGTAATGGTTATCAACGTTGAAACAGTGTATAACATACACTGCGCGCTCACAAAGTCCGAACCGGTACTTGACAAATACATAACCATAGGCGGTGACACGGACAAGGATATAACAATTAAAGCGCCTATAGGAATGAAAATTATGGATGTTCTCCAATGCGCAGGCTATGGCGACAGACTTCAGGGTCATGCAGTAATTAACGGCGGACCGATGATGGGCAAGCTTGTTGATTTGGAAAACGACGTTGTTACGAAAACCACTAAAGGGCTTTTGATATTCCCCGAAACGAGCCAGATTATACAAAGACGGAGAATGCCGGACTCAATAACGCTGAAACGCGCGTCGGCGGCGTGCTGCCAGTGCACGATGTGCTCCGATATGTGTCCGAGGTATTTGCTTGGGTATGACATTAAGGTACATAAGACGGTTTACGCGGCGTCGCAGAGCATGGTAACAGACACGGAAAGCTTTTTGCAGAGCGCGCTTTGCTGCGGCTGCGGCGTGTGCACGGTTATGGGATGTCAGCAAATGCTTAATCCGCAGGGGATTTCAATGGGAATTAAGGGGCTTCTGGGCAAGCACGGGCTTCGCCGCACGAATAACAAAGCTCCCGAAAAGGTTCGCCCCGAACGCGAATCGAGACTTGTTTCGTCAAAACGCTTAATTGAGAGACTGGGGATAGCAAAATATGTGAAAGACAGCGTGGAGCGTGATTATATGGAGTTTAAGCCAAAACGCGTGTATATTCAGTTATCTCAGCACGTGGGCAAGCCTGCCTCGGCGACTGTAAAGACGGGGGCGAAGGTTAAGCGAGGCGATATTGTGGCGCAGACGGAATACGACGCACTTGGAACGACAATGCATTCGAGCATTTCAGGGACAGTTAAGGAAATTACAGACCGTTTTGTTATTATAGAAGCTTAAAGGAGGTTTTATTGTGAACTCCATAGGATTAGTGGAAGTAAAAAATGTGAGCAAGGGCATAGTTGTTACTGACGAAATGCTTAAAAGCGCGGGAGTGCAGCTTATTCAGTCGGGTTCGGTATGTCCGGGGAAATATGTGACTATAGTCGGCGGAGATTTGTCGGCTATTAAAGCGTCGGTGGACAGAGCCGCTTTGGTTGCGGATGACTCGCTTATCGACAGCTTTGTTATCGGAAATCTTGGCGCAAAGGTGTTTGAGGCTATGTGCGGCGCGGTTGACGTTAAAGATAAGCGCGCGCTGGGGATTGTTGAAACCTTCACGGCTTCGTCTATTATTGAGGCGGCGGACGCGGCGGTTAAGGCGGCTATGGTGACGCTTATAGAGGTGCGCGTGGCGCGCGGAATGGGCGGAAAATGCTTTGCCACAATGACCGGTGAGGTTGCGGACGTTAAAGCGGCTGTCGAAGCGGCTGCTGCGCTGGCGGCGAGAGACGGCGTGCTGATTAACAGCGAGGTTATAGCAAATCCGCATCCGGATTTATGGGAAACTATATTCTAAAATTAAATTCTAAAGGCAATCGGGTTTTCCGGTTGCCTTTGTTGAGAATAATGAAAAATAAACGTGTTTTGGCGGCGTTTTGTTTCGCAAAGTGTTTGCGGCACGCTGTTTTTTTGTTGAGGAGAAGCATTTGATAAAGAATATTTAATGACGCGTAGAAGATAAAATCTTGAAAAAACATGATACATATGGTAAAATATAAGCATTAAACAAAAAGGAGAATAACATATGCTGGCGGTTGAACGGCGAAACCAAATAGAGCAGCTTATAACGCAGAATAAAAGCGTGCTTGTGGCGGATTTGGCGAAAAAATTTGACGTAACTCCCGAAACAATACGCGGCGATCTTGAAAAGCTTGAAAGACAAGGCGTTTTGGTGCGAACCTACGGCGGCGCTACGCTTGTGGAAAGCGTGGACGACATGACAATCCAAATGCGCGACACAATAAATTATGAGGGTAAACATAATATAGGCAAAAAAGCCGCGGGGCTTATTCGCGACGGCGAGACGATTTTTCTCGACGCAAGCACGTCGAGCCTGCACGTTGCGCGGAACATTAAGGACAAGCGCGGCGTCACGGTAATTACAAACGCGGAAAAGGTTGTGGCGGAGCTTGCCGGTTTTGACGATATACGCGTGATATGCGTGGGAGGCAAGCTGGAGCCAAAAAACATGTCGTATATAGGGCGTATTGCCGAGGAGGTAATACGGAAGAATTATTGCGCCAACAGATTTTTCTTTTCCTGCCGCGGAGCGACTTTGCACAGGGGGCTTATGGAGTCGAGCGAGGCGGAGGCTGAAATAAAAAAAGCAATGATGGACATGTCTGAAACGTCGATATTTTTATGCGACCGAAGCAAGCTTGGAAAGCTTGGTATTCATGTTATATCAGACCTGACAGGTATAGACAGCATAATAACCGACGTTAAGCTGGATGAGGAATGGGAAAAGACGCTTATACAACATGATGTGGACTTAATACAGGCGGATAAAGAATAGGAGGATATTATGGATAAAAAAGAGTTTGCGCTTAATCAGCATGAGAAATGGCAGGGAAAGATAGAGGTTGTGTCGCGCGCGCCGATTACGACCCGCGAAGAATTATCTGTCGCATATACTCCGGGCGTGGCGGAGCCGTGCATGGAGATTTCAAAAAATACAGATTTATCTTATAAATATACACGGCGCGCAAATCTTGTGGCGGTAGTGACCGACGGCACGGCGGTGCTGGGGCTTGGCGATATAGGTCCCGAGGCGGGCATGCCCGTTATGGAGGGCAAATGCGCTCTGTTTAAGACTTTTGCGGACGTGGACGCGTTTCCGCTTTGCGTGCGTTCAAAGGAGGTTGACGAGATAGTGCAGACAGTGAAGCTGCTTGCGGGCAGTTTTGGCGGCGTTAATTTAGAGGATATTTCCGCGCCGCGCTGTTTTGAGATTGAACGCAGACTGAAGCAGGAGTGCGATATTCCGATATTCCACGATGACCAGCACGGCACGGCGGTGGTTGTGCTTGCGGCGATGATAAACGCGCTGAAGCTTGTAGGCAAGGATATTTCCGATATTTCGGTTGTAGTCAACGGCAGCGGCGCGGCGGGAATTGCAATCACAAGACTTTTAATGTCTATGGGGCTTTCAGAGGTGGTTTTGTGCGACCGCACGGGCGCGATTTACGACGGTCGTGAAAACCTGAATAAAGAAAAGCAGGAGATGGCTAAAATCTCTAATTTAAAGAAAAAACAAGGCTCGCTTGCGGATGTGCTTGTCGGAGCTGATGTGTTTATCGGCGTTTCCGCGCCCGATATGGTGACGGAGGAAATGGTGAAATCCATGGCGAACGACCCGATTATATTCGCAATGGCAAATCCAGTGCCTGAGATTATGCCGGATGTTGCGGAAAGAGCGGGAGTTAAGGTTATGGGAACGGGCAGGAGCGATTTTCCAAATCAGATTAACAATGTGCTTGCGTTTCCGGGAATTTTCCGCGGCGCGTTGGATGTGCGCGCGTCGGAGATTAACGATGAGATGAAAATTGCGGCGGCACAGGCGATTGCGGGCTTGATTGACGAAAAGGAGCTGCGGGCGGATTACGTTATTCCAGACGCGTTTGACGAAAGAGTCGCGCAGGCAGTCGCGCAGGCGGTTGCGCGGGCGGCGAGAGATACGGGCGTTGCGAGGATATAAAAGTAAATTAAATCTGCTTGAATTATTGGTTTAAACAACGTATTAATTAAAAACGCTTAGGGTTAAATTACCTTGAGCGTTTTTGATTAATTGCGTTTGCAGAGCAAACAGCAAAAGTAATTTGGTGGTTCGATGACCCGAATTATTTTTATAAATTGTTACATGTTTTTATTTTGGCGCAGCTTAATAATTGCTCCGTAAAAGAAAGGGAGACTGCGTTTGATTTATTGGAGGTATATTTGCGATCGCTGAAGTTTTAAGAATATCGGGATAAAGATTAAAGATATTAAGAAAGCTGCTGTTAAGCCGGAGATATGCCGGTTACGGCGGCTTTTTGCAGGGGAGAAATAATTATTTGTCGTTTAAATTGCAGAATAAATCATTAAAAATTTCATTAATTGTTTCGGCGCGTTCTTTTTCCAGCAGCAGAAGCTTGCCGACGGAAAGATTGACGCGTCTGCTGAGGTCTTGATACAGCAGTTTATAATAACCGTTTACCTCATCCATGAGCTGTGTGTTTTCAGTATCTTTTTTGTTTTTCATAGTGTTTTCTCCTTTTCAATGAAATTAAAAAATGTGTAACCCCAAAAGGA
>CATJNN010000311.1 GCA_949742185.1 uncultured Clostridia bacterium
CGGCGCTGTTTGTTTATAATGCGGGTATATTGTGGCATTCGTATGACGTGCCGGCAAATCGTTCGCGATATCCGGTTGTGTACACTAAGGATAACACTCTTAATGTAATGCTGGAGAATGGAAAAAAGCCTAACGCTGTTTCCGATTATCTGGTGTCGGATGAGAATACAACTAATGTACGGGCAGTTATGTCCGACAGCGGAGAAAGTCTATATTTTCATGAAAGCTTTAACGAGGCGACTAATACTGGCTCGCTTTTTGCAAGTTTCGACGGCAAAACAAAACTGCCCGTGTCAAGCAACGCTTATTCCGGCATATGTCTGACAGAGGATGGAACATATGCGCTTTTTTTGGAAGCGGCTGAAAATAACGGAGGAAATTTGTATCTTTATAAGAAAAAAGGGGAAAAGAGAAAGATAGCTGATGGGGTTAAGGATTATGCGTTTTCTGAAGATGCAAAGTATGTAGGTTATGTGGAAATAAACGGTGATTTTTATATTGCATCATTTAGCGGAGACAGAGAAAAGATTGATTCCGGAGTATCGAAGATTGAGGCGATAAAATCAGGGGGAAGCGCGGTATATACTAAACAAAAAGAGTCGGGAGAACATTCTTTGTATTGCTGGACTAAGGCAGACGGAGCATTAAATCTGGCGGAGCGTGTGACATACCATGTTAATATGAATAAGAACTCGGATAAGCTTTATTATGTAGACGACGCTGACGGTACTTTGTATGAGAAAAACGGAAATAAAAAGCCGAAGAAGATAGATACTGGCGTTGCGTTCATTATGGAGGCGTACGGAAAAACAAACGGAATTACTCCAGATATGAAGTATGGGAATTTCCTTTATGGGAAAAATCATTCTGCGCAGGATTTCACATATGATATATATTTAAAGCGCGGCGGTAAGCAGACGGAGAAGTTTGCTTCGTCCGGAGATGTTGAGGAAATAGCGGCTTCTCAGGATTTTAGTATTATAGCGTATATTTCTGAAGCTGCTTCGGGAACAAGAAGCGGTAAACTGTATATGCGTCAATATGGAGCGTTTAAAAACAGCGAGCCTGTGCAGATTGGGGAGAATATATCGTCGTTTAAAATGATAGCAAACGGCAGAAAAATTGCGTATATATCAGACGGCAATTTATATATGTACGATACTAAAAGTAAGCGTTATCAGATGATAGCGGAGAATGTGAAAGATAATCATTACCGTTTCACGGTGAACGGCAGTGGTTTATACTATATCAGCGGTTATACTGAGGAAAAAGGAACGGGAAATCTGTATGCAGTTAAAACTATGCAGAGAAATCCCAAGAGCGTAAAAGTCGACTCGGACGTATATTATGCATTCAAGCCGCGTACAGAGAAGCAGGTAATTTATATGAAAGACTATGATATAAACACTGGAAAAGGTACGCTGGTTCAATGGAAAAACAAGAAAAGCAGAGAGCTTGACAGCGGCGCTATAAGCGTGCTTTTTGAGGATTAGAAGCTGATTATAAAATAAGGCGCGTATGGTATGCGCCTTATTTTTATTACAAACGTCATTATTTAAAAGGAGCAGCTGTATATTGATTTTCAATCGAATATATGTTATATTTGAATTATCAAATCCAAAAACTTAGGAGAATGCAAAATGAACGGGTTGATAAATCAAAATGACAAATATAAAATGAATTGGGTTGAGGGCAATACGGAATGGGGTACAGTGAGAGTACCTGATGGAATTAAATTTTCCGTAAAATCCGAGATGAAAAACGACACGGTTATCGAAACTTATGTGTTCACAAATACGAGCGATAAAGATATATTCACATCTTTGCGGGACATTTCCATATATACGCCTTTTAACGACGATTATCCTGATGCTAAAACCTGTATGACAAACCGCTGTCATACACATATCTGGTGCGGCGATAATATTTCGTATGTTATGGCTTTGAGAATGGGCGGTGAAGCTCCGCATCTCGGTCTTGTGCTGACAGAGGGCAGTCTTGGCGGTTATAGTGTCGAACGTGATATTAAAAGGGGAAGTAATGACAGAGGAGATTTTATTCTGCACCCTTCACCCGTACATATTGCGCCGAACGAAAGCTATACGATTTCGTGGACATTATTTTGGCATAACGGTATAACAGATTTCTATAACAAGATAAAACAGTATAACACCCGATATATTGATATAAAGGCTGAAAATTATGTTGTATTTGAGAACGAAAAAATAAATATTTCCGTCACGCCAACATTTAATTTTTCGGTGAAAGACATTGTGATTACGGATAACGGCAAGCCTGTAGATTACAGTCTTGAAAACAGAGTGATAAATATATCTGAAAGTGCAAAAGTCGGAGAGCATAATTTTCAAATCAGTGTGCATGGCATAAAAACTCATTGTAATATTCTAACACTTCCAGTACTTGATACTCTTGCCGAAAAACGCTGTCGTTTTATTGCAGAGAAACAGCAGTTTAAAAGTCATAACAGCAAACTTGACGGAGCCTATCTCACTTATGACAATGACGAAAAACACATTTTTTATAGTCGGGAAAACGATTTTAACGGCGGTCGAGAACGTGTTGGAATGGGCGTGTTAATTGCGAAATATTTGCAGACGCACGAGGATAAAATGCTGTCTGACAGTCTGAATGAATATGTGAAATACATTGAACGCGAGCTTTTTGACAAGGAAACGGGTGTTGTTTACAATGATTGCGGCAGGGATAATAAATGGAACAGATTATATAATTATTCTTGGATAAGCGTTTTATATGTCGAGCTGTATAAATTATATGGAAATAAAGAAATGCTGATGTATGCTTACCGTGCGATGATTTCATATTATACACAAGGCGGAACAAAGTTTTATGCGATTGAAATACCCGTATATGATATTATTTCCTGTTTGGAAAAAGAGAATATGACGGAGGAAAAGGAAAGGCTCATACAATTCTTCAAAGAACATTGCGAGGCTCTGATAAATAATGGCTTGAATTATCCGACATCAGAGGTGAATTATGAGCAGAGCATTGTTGCTCCGGCAGCATTTATTTTAATGCAGATGTACAGAGTTACAAAGGAACAAAAATATATTGACGGTGCAAAGGAGCAGATGAAGGCGCTGGAGCTGTTTAATGGTTTACAGCCCGATTATCATTTATACGAGGTTGCAATACGTCATTGGGACGGTTATTGGTTCGGCAAGCGTAGGATGTATGGCGATACATTTCCGCACTATTGGAGCGCACTAACTGCGAATGTTTATGCCGAATATGCTTATGCGGAAAATGATATGGAATATAAAAGAAAAGCAGACGCGGCATACAGAGGGGTAATGAGCCTTTTTATGTCGGACGGAAGTGCGTCCGCCGCTTATGTTTATCCTGTTTCTGTAAATGGAAATAAAGCGGAATTTTATGACCCATACGCAAACGATCAAGATTGGGGAATGTATTATATGATGAAAAGTATTAGATATTAGATTGTATAATCAAATGTTTATTTTACTATAAAAGCGATTATAATGATGAATTTTATATCAAGATATATTTTATGAAAAGTGGATGTTTAGAACCTATTGAGTATAACTATATATACCCATTAAGTTTATTGACTTTTTACGATTGAAAAAGTGAGTATTTATTCGGTTTTCAAAGCCTAAAACCTCGTTTAAATGCTCACTTCTATTCCGCTATTTAGGCATAGAAAAAAGTCTGTCTCTTTTATAAGCGATAGACTTTTTAATC
>CATJNN010000312.1 GCA_949742185.1 uncultured Clostridia bacterium
AAAAATATCTAAAGAAATTAAAAATCCATTCCCGAAAAATTAATGAGCTTTAGCATTACAAAACCGAACAATCATCCCTATTTTTTGTCTCAGTTCGCTAAATTCAATTTTAATATTGATTAATTATTTTTTCAAGAAAAATTTTATTTTTTATCAATCTTGTGATATACTATATAAAAACTCTACATAAGGAGGACATCATGGCACTTGACGCACTCGCAGTCCGCGCGCTTGTACAGGAGCTTTCGGACAAACTTACAGGCGGCAGAATGGATAAAATACATCAACCCGAAAAGGACGAGCTCTCACTTATAATCCGCACATATACCGACACATATCGGCTTATAGCAAGCGCGAACGCATCTCATCCGCGTATACACCTAAGCAAAACCTCAAAAAAGAACCCGATAACTGCACCGCTTTTTTGTATGCTCATGCGCAAGCATTTATCCGGCGGAAAAATCACCTCAATTATTCAGTGCGGCTTTGAACGAATTATTAGAATCGATATTGAATCATACGACGAGCTGGGAGATTTAACAGAAAAACACTTATATATCGAAATCATGGGACGTCACAGCAATATTACTCTTACTACCGCTGAAAATAAAATAATCGACTGTATAAAACATGTTGATTTTTCCGTCAGTTCAGTCCGTCAGCTTCTTCCGGGCATGGTGTATACGCTCCCTCCCGAGCAGGAAAAAACGCCGCTCTTATCAGATAATATACAGACTATTTCGATAGACTTTTCTCATGAAGGACAAAAAGCTTTTCAGTCCGTTATGGACGCGGTGTCGGGTATAAGTCCGCTGACGGCGCGCGAAATAGTGTACCGTACATTTGGAAACGCCGGCATTCTGTGCGGCGAACTCAATCACTCACAGCAGCAAAAGCTTACTAAGTCTGTTATCAGCTTTGCCATGGAGCATAAAAACAATATATTTAAACCATGTATAATTAACGACGATAATATGAAAAAAACTGTTGATTTCAGCAGTATCGACATTAAACAATACGAAGGGATGTATAACATAAAATATGTGCCCTCAATAAATGAAGCTCTTGATATTTTCTACACAGCGCGTGACAGTGAAGAACGCATGCGCCAAAAAAGCTCTGACCTCATAAAACTGCTGAACACGAATATTGAGCGCGTTTCTAAAAAAATTGCAATCCAGAAAAAAACTTTAAACGACGCTCATGGGCGTGAAAAATGGAAAATATACGGAGATTTGCTGACTGCAAATTTATATAAAATTGAGCAAGGCGCAGACAGCGTCACCGTAGAAAATTATTACTCGCCCGACGGCGAAAACATTAAAATACCTCTCTCACCCGAATATACTCCAGTACAAAATTCACAACGATATTATAAAAAATACAGTAAAGCAAAAACCGCGCAGGTTGAGGCCGCAAAGCAGCTTGAAATTGCAGTTATGGAACGGGATTACCTTGAAAGCACTCTCACAGCAGCAGAAACGGCACAGACAGAAAGCGACCTGAACGCCATACGCGCTGAGCTTGCAAATGAGGGCTACATCAAAAGGCGTTCAGTTAAAAAGGCAAAACAAAAGGAAGCATTATCAAAGCCCGCGCACTATATAAGCTCAGACGGTTTCGATATATACGCGGGAAAAAACAACACGCAAAACGATTATCTAACCCTGAAATTCGCCAACTCATCAGACTTATGGTTTCACACAAAAAATATTCACGGTTCTCATACTGTGATTAAGCTTGGAGTAAATAAGGAAGTACCCGACGCCACTATATTAGAAGCCGCATCCATAGCGGCGTATTTCAGTAAGGCGCGCAGTTCCTCGCAGGTGCCGGTGGACTACACGCAGATAAAAAACGTGAAAAAGCCCAACGGCGCAAAACCGGGTATGGTGATTTACGACCACTATAACACCGTGTACGTCACGCCTAAGCTTCCGGAAGAAAAATAATATTTTTCTTCTCTATTATAAATGGTAACAAAAAAGGGACTGTACATGGGGAACACTCATAAGACAGTAACAAAAAGTGTTTAGGATAAAAATTGTCCTAAACACTTTTTATTTCTAATTTCTAAATGCGCATTTACTCACCACTTTTCAGATAAAATTGGTAATTTTGATAAAAAAAGCAATTTGAAAATAATGAATTTATGTGATATAATTATCTTGCAGATAAATCAGTTTTTATCACTCTATGGAACGTAGAATCCTCATAAATTCACCATATTCTACGATGTATGGGTGTAAAATTATAATAGACAGAATTATAATGAAGCCAGAAAGGAGGAACTTATGAATCAGATTAAAATTGGCAAGTTTATATCCGAAAGGCGAAAAAGTAAAGGCTATACGCAAAGACAACTGGCGGATATACTTAGAATCAGCGATAAAACGATTTCAAAATGGGAATGCGGAAATGGTTTTCCAGAGGTTTCATTATTACTTCCATTATGTGAAGAACTTGGTATATCAGTCAATGAACTTCTGACAGGAGAAAGAGTTTCTTCTAATGATTATCGAAAAAAAGCGGAAGAAACTATGATGAATTTAGTAAAAGAAGCGCAAGAAAGTAAAAAGAAAATTATATTATCTGCAATGGTTGCTGGACTGGTTATAATGGCAACATTACCTTTGTTTCTTATTGCAGGTATATTTGAAATGGAAATATGGTTGCGTTTTGTTTTAATGGGTATTGGATTTCTCGTAATCACAATAGGAATTATCATTGCTTGTATTTTGGACAAAAATGCAGGGGCTTTTGAATGTCCTGAATGTCACAATCGTTTTGTACCTGAAATGCAAGAATATATTATGGGAGCACATACTTTGACAAAACGTAAATTACGTTGTCCGAAGTGCGGTGAAATCAAATATTGTAAGCATGTTTTAACAAAGTGACAAATTCGAAGTTGTCAGGTAGCTAAAACCTTAAAAAGATAAAATAATTATCCTTTTATATGAAATTATCTTGTCAACGCTAAAACAAACAGCCAATAGACTTTATTTTAGTCTATTGGCTGTTTATATTCAAATTTAATATATCTATACAAACAACTTATTTACTGTCTTAACAGTGTCGCCCGTATTCAGTCCCTTTTTGATGCAAGCTATTCAATTTCAATTATAGCATATCCGCCGTCGCGGCGCTTGTATACCACATTAGTCTCTTCTGTCTCCTGATTTTGGAAAATAAAGAAACTGTGTCCTAAAAGATTCATCTGCAAAATTGCTTCTTCCTCGCCCATGGGCTTAACGTCAAAACGTTTCCTACGCATAACCTTAAATTCGCCTATTTCTTCTCCCTCGGTATATTTCTGACCGCTTAAAAGTACGGTATCAAGCGTTGCTTCTTTCTTAATACGCTTTTCAAGACGCGTTTTATTTTTTCTTATCTGACGCTCAATAACGTCCACAATTCTGTCAATAGCCGCCATAATCTCCGCATCGGATTCTTCTGCTCTGTATATCATGCCTCCGGCATAAATTGTAGCCTCAATATAATCACGCTGCTTAATCGTTCCAAATACCACTCTCGCTTCCGTCTCATCCTTAAAGAACTTGTCCAGCTTTGAAAGCTTCTTTTCCGCATAATCTCTCACGTTGTCCGTTAAATCAAATTTTTTAGCAAGCATTGTGAACTTCATAAGCTCAACCCCTTTTCTGTAAATTATAGAAATA
>CATJNN010000313.1 GCA_949742185.1 uncultured Clostridia bacterium
AGCAGGAAGCAGAGTTGCGGTTGATTATACATATGACGCATTTGGTTACAAGTCTGCAAACATCAATGAAGATGTGTATAATCCGTTTAGGTATAATGGGGAATATTACGACGAGGAAACAGGTTATACATACCTCCGCAATCGCTATTATGATTCAGATAAAGAACAATTTATTTAAAAATACATAAGGAGTATAAAATGAGTAAAAAAATCAAAAGAATAATTGCCGTTATAACAGCGGCTTTAACAATTACAGGTATTGTCAACACGGTATCTGCTGAGGCGGGTATGGATGAATTGATAAAGATACCCGCGGCAAAAGAGCCTATAGATTCTGAAACGGTCATTCAGCCGCTGGCAGCGGTAAACACACCAGAAACGTATATTAATCTTGATTTTGACCATAATGGTCGTGAAACTGATTTTAAAAATGAGCGGTATGAACGTTCAACTCGCACAATAGAAACAGACTCTGAAACAGGAAACAAGTTTATCCGTTTTACATATAACACTGAAAATACAGAAGCGCCCCTATACAGCGAAGACATGTATCCAACGTCAGGCGCATATTCAAATCTGGACATAACAGGAAATATTGTTATGAGTTTTGACGTTCATTTTGGAAACAACGACGGTACAATTTATCTGAAAAACAGGCACGCGGGCGTGAATGATATAGTTTTACGCGTTGGCGCAAGAGATGATGGCAGATTGGTGTACGGCAGTGATGGAGGCGTAAAATATTTTTATAGATATAGTAATGGTGACTATTTTAAAATAGACTCTGAAAAATGGTATAACGTACAAATTATGGCTAATATCACAAGCAACAGCGAGAATGCGAAGCAAAGTATATATATTTTTGATAAACAAACAGGAATTTTACTTTCTAAGGCAGAAAATGTATCTTTAAATAAAGCGGTATCATCATGTAATTTAGTTATGGTCGGAACAAGCCACTATGTAGACTTAGATAATCTTATAATTGAGGAATCTGATATACAAAGCTTACGTATTGTAGGCACTCCTTATCCAGCATGCGGAAATACAAATGAATATTCTGTGCGGGGAATTACAAAATCGGGAGTTGCTTTGTATAAAAATGATATTACGCCCGTATGGTCTCTTGTAAATAATATTACTGGGGTTTTTATTGGCGAGGTGACAGGAGAACTTATAACTGCTGAAAATGCGTCGCTCAGTCCAGCTATTATAAAAGCGAGCGCAGAGATTGACGGGGTTCTAAAAGATTGGTATTACCTTGTCGAGATTGAAAAATAGCGGAGGTACGTGGAATGAAAAAACATTTATTAATTTTAGCCGCGCTCTCGTTTTGTATTTCGGCAGGAACAACATATGCCGCTGAGAATAACGCTGCACCGCTCGTCAGCGAATCTATTGAGCTAAATATTTCCGCTAAGCTAGATACAGCATCGTCTTCTGAAGCAGATAAAACAGAAGAAGACAAAATTATCGCTGATATTCTTCCTGAACCAACTGTTTCTTCCGAGGTGATAAAAGAAACAGAGATTCCTGAAAAAGATGATATATATAATAACGCAGTTTTTGCAACGCGTGAGGAATTGTTAACGCAGGAATTAGCCAACGCGGCGTTTGACGAGCAGACTGCATCATTATTTTCTGTGGATACAGACGGGGTTCTGAACCGCGAGCTTCCCAGTATGCCCACAGAACGCGCAAAATTCCAATCGGTAAGTATAGGTAATAAAATCTATGCCATAGGAGGTATTAATTCAACGGGCATTGTAACAACAATAGACGAATTTGACTATCATGCCGGAACATGGCGGACAATAACAAACATTCCGTATGCTATCCGTGGATTTGCAGTCGCCGCAGACGGAAACAAAATCTATATATCAGGCGGTTTTGCGAACGGCAATTTTTTAAGCTCTGCTTATACATATGACATTTCTGCAGACAAATGGACTGAGATTGCGTGTATGCATGAACCTCGCGAAAACCATAGCATGGTATATATGGACGGTCTGATTTATGCGATAGGCGGACATAATATTTCAGGAACATTAGATGATATGGAATATTATAATTTTGCCGACAATACATGGAGGAAAGCATCGCTTCGCATGAATAATGCCCGCATGGATTTTGCTGCAGCAGCTAAAGGTCATAAAATTTATATTATGGGCGGTTTCAATGATGAAAAAGGATACATCAAAGACTGTGAGATATACAGCCGTCAAACCGGAACATGGAGCGAACTTCCTGAATTTAATATGTCTGATTTTGTATTTTCTCAGCCTACAGCCGTTGTCTATGGCGATGATATTCATGTTTTTTGGTATATGCCAAAAGGCTCGCCATATATACGTCACAGTATATACCACACAACAACGCAAAAATGGGACGGCAAAATAGTTAACACATTAATATCTCTTAGATATGCGCAGCCTGCCACATTAGACGACGGTATTTGTCTTATGGGCGGGTATGCCGATAATTATATTGATACGGTAAATCTCGGCGAATATGTGTCTGATGTCACATTTCTGGAATGCGATTATATTCCTCCGCAGGATATTCTTTTAGAAACCGGCACAGCGAAATCAAAAGCTGTGTATGTGAACGGAACAGCTTATATAGTCGGTGGGCGCAGACAAGGCGTTAATACGTCTTATATATACAGATACAATAAAAAATCTAATCGATGGATAACTGCCACAAGTATGCCGGAAGCGCGCCGCGGCTTTGCTGCGGCGGTAATCGGCAATAAAATCTATATTATAGGCGGATACTGCAATGGCAGGTTCTTAGATACTGTTATTGCTTACGACGTTGTGAATAAAACATGGGAAACTTGCGCCCGTATGCCAAAGGCAAGAGAAAAAGCATCTGCGGCGGCGGTAGGCGGTAAAATATATGTAATAGGCGGACGTTACGAATCCGAATTGCAGGGAGACGTGTTTGTTTATGACTCAGATTTGAATACTTGGAAAATAAATATCGGCGACAACATATTAGGCCTAGATTTAAATTTGGAAGCTGTTGACGAAACAATCTATGTAATGGGCGGATACAATAAAAATAACAGCCCTAACTTATATATTTGCAAATACGATGGAAGATATTATCATCATATATCATATCTTCCCGACGATATGATATATTGCCGTACCGCAATACATGGGAACAACATTTTAATTGCATATCAGACCTCTTACGACGGCTCGTCTAATATTCAGTTTAAAGAATATAGTATTGCAGATAATAAATTAATTAACACCGATATAGATTTTCAGATTCCCAGTATTTGGTATGAATTGTGCAAATGTGAAAATGAAGTGTGGGTCATAGGCGGATATAACGGTGCATCTTATTCTTCTGAAGTGCGCAGGCTATATGCCGCAGGCGTTGAAATTACCGATAGCTCTATGTCGCTGACTGGCACAACCGGCAAATCATATAGTGTTCATTTTTATGCATCGGGAATCAAAGATTTTTCAGGAAAAACATTTGTTATAAAATATGACCCATTAAAAATAGAGCCTGAGGATTTATGCATGTTTACTCCCGCCGCTGATATTAACACTTCAGGAAGAATTATTAATACAGATATTATTGTAAAAAGTTTTAATCCAAATGACGGCTTAATAAAGTTTATCTTAAA
>CATJNN010000314.1 GCA_949742185.1 uncultured Clostridia bacterium
CGGGGCTTGTGCATATATCGGAGGTTGCTTCGGTATATGTTGAAAAAATAGAAGATTTTTTAAAGCAGGGCGATAGCGTAAAAGTTAAGGTTTTAAAAATAGACGATAAGGGTAAAATAAGCTTGTCGATAAAAAAAGCTGCGCCGCCTAAGAGAGAAAACAGCCGGATGCGTTCAAAAAAGATTGAAAACAGCGGAGAACGCGTGCGTCCGGCAGACGTGAGTTTGTTTGGAAGACGAACTTCCGGCGATATGTCGTTTGAGGATAAAATGAGCAGATTTAAGCAGGACAGCGATGAGAAAATGCAGGCTCTTAAAAGAAGCGCAGACTCAAAGCGGTCGGGCGGATATCGGCGTGGTGGCGGGTCATATTGATTAATGGGGCGTACATTATGTAACGCCCTTTCTTTAATTGTTTCGACAGAAAAAACTGATATATCTTGTAAAAACCGGAGGAAAATAAATGGCTTTAATTCAATGCGGATTTTATTCTAATGTGCTTGACATGGAATGCTCAATGAATGTTTTTTTGCCTATAGGGATTAAGCATAAGGCTGTTGCGACAGACTTCGGAGATATTCCGGTATTATATCTGCTGCATGGATTTACGGAAGACCACACGGCATGGATAAGGCGCACGGCGCTTGAAAGATATTTGCTTGATAAAAATCTTATTGTTGTTATGCCCAACTGCCACAGGAGTTTTTATATTGATATGCAGTCGGGTCCTGCTTATTTCCGGTTTTTAAGCGAGGAATTGCCGCAGCTTGTGCAAGCTATGTTCCCTGCGTCGGACAAGCGTGAGGACACGTTTGCCGCCGGATTGTCAATGGGCGGATACGGAGCTTTTAAGCTTGCTTTGACCTGTCCGGATAAGTTTGCGGGCGCGGCGAGCTTGTCGGGCGCTATGGATATAAATATGGTGTTTGAAGAGGGAGAGCATATGAGTGAAGCTGACGCTGTGTTTGGAGATGCGGTAAAGCCTGAAAATGATTTGTATACTCTGCTTGATAAATGCGCTGCAAAAGGATGCACGCCTTATTTGTACCAAGCGTGCGGTACGGAGGATTTTTTATATCAGTACAACGTCGCATTTCGAGATTATGCGGAGAAGATAGTTTCAAATTACACGTACAGGCAGTCGGCAGGAGCGCATAACTGGGATTTTTGGGAGGAGTATATCAGATATGTGCTTGATTGGATTGCGGATATTAATCCGAAAATTAAAGGGTGAGAGTTTTGAAAACAGAAGTTATAATATTTGATGAGAATAATGCGGATATATGCGGTATACAGCGTGCAGGCAGGATTCTGGCAGAAGGAGGACTTGTGGCATTTCCGACGGAGACTGTATACGGGCTTGGAGCGGACGCATTTAACGAA
>CATJNN010000315.1 GCA_949742185.1 uncultured Clostridia bacterium
GGTTGGTCAGTCGTTTAATGCACGAACTTTTTTTTGTAATCTATCCGATTTGCCAAGCGGGAATGTGACGAATATTTCTGTGTATGATGAAAAAATTGCTCACGTGTCAGGCGACAGCGTTATTGCCGACAGATGGGGCAAAACTCCGGTGACCGCTAATGTTAACGGCAAGTTTTATGTGTTCCATCTCGAAGTGCGTCCCGCAGGCGCGGTTGCTATGCCGATGGTGCGCACAGGTTCGCATTATGTGGCGGCTCTTCGGGCAGAGGGTACAGTTTGGTTTTGGGGACAAAATCGCGATGGTCAATTTGGAAACGGAACAGCTTCATCGGGGACGACGACCATTCCTCAGAAAATGTCCGGATTTAACAACGTTATACAGATAGTTGTGGACAGAGACGTTTTCTATATGCTGCTCGCAGACGGCACAGTCTGGGGAACAGGGTTGGGCGTAGTAGGTTCTCTTACAGGATATAACACAACATATATTCCTATTCAAATGAGAGGCGGAGAGACCGGAAATGCCAACATGGAGAACGTTGTGTCGCTGCAAAGCAATGCCGGATTGTCCGCATGTATGGTTATACAAAAAGACGGAAGAGCGTTAGCGTGGGGAGGAAATCAAGGTAAATTAGGCATTGGAAATACAAACACCATCTGCAATGACCCTACCTATGTTGTAGGCGGTGACAGTGGTACACAGCATATGCAAAATATAGTTGAAATCGCGCAATCAGATAACTGTTCAATAATTTTAACAGCAGACGGTGCAGTATACAAAGCGGGAAATCTATTAGAGGGTGTAATTTTTAACCCTAAAAGAGTAGAGAAAGGCGAAAGCCCAGGATCCTCACAATATCTTGAAAAAGCCGTTACAGTAACTGGTACCGGTATGCAGCGCTGGGCAAGCTTTCTGATAGTTACAGTTGATGGAAAAGGGTATGGTTTTGGTGTTTCGACGAACCCGTCTCCATGGGGACCGACAACAGACCAAATAAATCCTACACTGGCAGATGTAAGCGTGCAAAACCCAAATAGGAAAATAATTAAAATGGCGCAAACTTATATATGGGGATACGGCACAAGCACAACATCTTTTTTTACGCTTGACGACGGAACAGCATGGACAATAGGCTACGGCAATCAAGGACAGTGCGGAAACGGTACTACAAATCACAATTATACAGCGGGGAAAACACTGGAAAGCGCATGGAACTTTGTGGATGTAAACGGAGCAAGTCAGGATGATTACCCGATGTTCATAGGCGCAAAGGCTGACGGAAGCATGTGGGCTTGGGGAAGTAATGTGTATGGTCAGATTGGCGATAATGCGGTAGGAAATATTATAAATAAGCCTACTAAAATTGTTAAAACAAGCGGAGCGACCAATATTGGTCAACGTCTTGAAACACCTAATGCAAGACTTATACGAAACGGCGTAAGCGAAAATGTGAAAATTTATAACGACCACATAATCCGCGCTGACGGAACAAGCATTACGGCTATCCAGCTTGGGGATAGTCTGGTTGTCGACCCCTCAATGGTGATAGGTTACGGCGACGGATATGAGTTTAATTTGATTTACGACGACACAAGCGCGGTATATACGCCGACGGGACTTAAATTCACATCCTATAACACTGCTGTTGCAGATGTAGATATAAACACCGGCATTATAACGCCCAAAAAAGCAGGTATAACATATATAATAATTAAAGATGACAGAGACAACATCGGTTCATTCAAACTAAATATAACCCCTAAAAATAACGCCTACATAGCATATCCGCAAGTTGGCGGTGGCGGATATTTAACCAATATAGCGTTAAAAGCAGACGGAACAGTATGGACATGGGGTAATAATACAGTGGCTGGGCTTGGTATCGGAAAAGCCGAGTCATATGCGATTGTTCCAGTCCAGGTTATTCATGAGGACGGCACACCGCTTAAGGATGTTGTCCGTATAAACGCAAGCGGCTCGGTATTCACGGCTCTGGATAAGTTCGGCAGAGTTTGGCTGTGGGGAAGCAATGCGTCAGGGCAAATGGCGCAGGGCAGCCTTACTGAGCGGTATTATTGGTATCCTGTCCGGGCTAAAAACGAAACAGGTACAGGATTTTTAGACGAGGACCACAGAATTATTCAGATTGACGCAGGTTCTAACGCCGAATATTATGCAGGAAATATAGACACAACTACGAGAGAGGGCGTAGTCCTGTTTCTTGACACAAACGGAATAGTATACGGTGTAGGAAAAAACAACGCAGAAACTTCCGCTTCTGCTCTTGGGACTAAATCCGACAATAAAACGCTTCCAATAAATCTTACAAGCAAGCTGACACTTTCAACAAAAGTTAAATTAATAATGTGCGATGATTATTGGGGCAGAAGCGGGCACATACTAAGAAATGATGGAAAAATAGTGAGTTGGGGCGATAATTATTTCGGAAGTCTAGGCGTAAGCGATAATTTTAAAACAGGTTTTTATACGGCTCCAACCGTCGTAAAATTAAATGAATATGTGTTGGATGCAGGAGCAGGATTGTTATATACAGAAGCTATCACTATTAACGGAGAAATGTATAAATGGGGCTATGACTTATCAATGCTTGCTACATCAGGACAGCAATATGACTATACTGTTAGGGAGATGCCGTATCCGGGAATAGGAGAGGATGGCAGCAAACCTCTTATCAACGAGCTTGACTGGAGCATATATACGCTGAAAACTGACGGTCTTTTGTATACACAGGGGAGTACAACATTTAATCATAGAGGGCTTGAACTTGGACACGGCGTCAATTATAATTCATCTTCACGGACGGCGCGCAGAAAAGCTGTTGTTGCAGGTGAAAGCTCTGAAAGTGATACATACCTGACCGATGTTATAACAATGGGTTATACAGGTGAAAGCGCTTATAACGACGCTGTCGGTGTAGCAGTGCGTTCAGACGGAACAGTGTGGAGCTGGGGCAGCGGAGACAGAGGCGGATTAGGAAACGGCTCTGTCTGGATAGACAGCGCGTCGCCGGTGCTGGTTGGCGAAAAACCATATTTGGAGATAACAGGCGCGGCATTAAACGGTTCTGCAATAGAAATCCACGACGGAACGATTAAGAAAGCGGATGGGACGCTTGTATCGACAATACAAATCGGCGATACTGTCACGATTTCGGATGTTGTCGTGCATAACGGGTTTAATGTTTTTTACGACGGTTTTGCGCCGGCTTCATTCTCGTGCAGATCGTATAACAGCGGTGTTGTTTCGCAGTCGGGGAACACGTTCCGCGCGGAAAAGGCGGGAATAACGTATATAATCGTGACCGATAACGAAGGACGCATGGCTTCATTCCGTCTTAATGTTGTTCCGACGGGAAACAATATAGCGTATCCGCAGGTTGTGGCAGGCTCAGGAACTACATACGCGCTTAAGGCGGACGGCTCTGTATGGGCGTGGGGAACAAACAAGAATATGCAGGCTCCCGCGAAACAGGAAAACGCGGGCAAGCTTGGAACAGGCACGCTGTACGGCACAAGCACAATTCCGGTCCGCGTTATGAAGGACGCGAACACACCGCTGGACAACATTATTGAGATTGCGGGCGGACATAATATAGGCTAC
>CATJNN010000316.1 GCA_949742185.1 uncultured Clostridia bacterium
CGCGTATTTGTATATTAATATAACTAAATGATTTTGCATATTAAAGTAAATGCTTTCTCAGATATTCGCCGCTTTGCGCGCAAAGATATGCGGGAGCGACGTCAAATACAGTTTTACAGCCGATTTGTCCTTCCTTGTTCATTCTATAGGCCGCTCTTGCATAGGCAATAAGAACAGACGAGGTAAATTCCGGATTTGAGTCAAGCTTAAGGCTGTATTCTATAACGTGCTTATTTTCTCCGTTCCATCCTGTTATACCGGTTCGTATTACCGAACCGCCATGAGGAATACCGCTGTGATGGGCTTTAAGTTCTTCTTCAGAAATAAAATGCACGGTTGTATTATAGTCCGCAAAATAGTTTGGCATAGTTTTTATTTCATTTTCAATACGGGCTAAGTCAGCCCCTTCCTCTGCGACAACGTAGCATTCGCGGGTGTGCTTTTCGCGCGTAGAAAGATTAGGATTATCGCCGTTTCGCACTGAATTGAGAGCTTTTTCCACAGGCACCGTATATTGACGCGCGTCTTTTACGCCGTCAATTCTTCTTATAGCGTCCGAATGTCCCTGGCTTACTCCTTTGCCCCAAAACGTATAATCGCTGCCTTCAGTAAGTATTGCATTTGCATAAAGTCTGTTAAGTGAAAACATGCCCGGGTCCCAGCCTACGGAAATGATACCGACATGACCGCTGGCTTTCGCGGCGGCATCGACTGTTGAAAAATGTTCGGGAATTTTTGCGTGTGTGTCAAAGCTGTCGACTACATTAAAATACTTTACATATTCCGGCGTTTGTTCAGGCAGGTCTGTGGCGCTTCCGCCGCACAAAATCATAACGTCGATTTCATCTTTATGAACTTCAATTTCGTTCACGGAATAAACGCCCGCTCCGTCTGTCAGAATTTTTACGGACGACGGGTCGCGCCGCGTGAAAATTGCTGAAAGACTAACATCGTCATTCTGTTTGACGGCGCATTCAATACCGCGTCCAAGATTGCCGTAACCTAAAATTCCGATTCTTATTGACATAGTATATCGCTCCTTATATATTTTTTCTGAAAGTTGATTAGAAACAGCCAATATTGTACCAGATTTTTTTAGTAATTGCAATATATTTTTAGTATGTTTCATATTGTGTTTTTTCTTATACATTCTTATAAACCGTTGCCCAAATTGGCTTGAATACTGGTGTTATGATGTTTCGTCCTAAATCTCTTTATATCTTCTTGTGAATATCTTTTGTAAGTTGGGGAGTCAAAAAAGCGTCAAGCGATAGTAGGTTGTCACGCAGTCAGACAGCGTATGAGGTAGTAATATAAAAACATTAACCTGCTAATTTTACTCCCTGAAAGCGGATATAGCAGGGGCTTTACGTTCCCATTCCCCGTAACGTCTCTATGACGTGGAGAGGGCGAAAGTACTTGTTGCTTTTGCCATCTTGATTGCCGCGCGGCAGGGACAGACAAGGGAGGCTGACGCTGATAGTTCCCGTTGCGCAAAGCTGATTATTTTGTTTAATATTCGCCCATATCTTTTGATTTTTTTAAAGTTCCAATCCAATCATGTGATTTACCGTTAAAATTTTCCGGATTTACAGGATAATGAATATTATAAAGATAGCCTTCCTCGCCGTAACGTCCATGCATAACTTCGTCTAAGTATTTTTCTTCTGCACAAATATTAACAATTTCCAGACACATCAAAGTATGAGAGCTGCCCTCTACTATTTCGCGTTCCCATAGATAACGACATTCTAAGTTAAGAAAACATTCTTTAATCATCGGAGCATTCACGATTGAAGCTTTCTCAGATGTCAACCCAGACAATGCGATTTCATCGTTATCAAACCCATTATTCGCTATCGTATCGCTACACTTATCATAAAAATCTATAGATGGAAAGTTAATTACTGCTTCATTTGTTTCTCTTATACTCTGATATAAATGACCACTTTTATTAACACTTGACAATATTGCATAGAAACCGTTTGGATTTCCATTAAAACATGCCCATGATTGCAGACAGGCGTTAGGCTTTCCATTGGATTTATATGTGGTTACAACGAATAAAGGCGATGGTATTGCCGTCACAAATTCCATCCATGAAAAGCCATACGTTTCCATTTCAGACATTGATTTTGGTATAGTTGAATACTCTCTTTTCATCATACTCTCCTTAAATTATATTATTCGTTCTCGGTTTCGCCCTGCGAGCGCGGTCTTTACTTGTCTTTAATTTTTTAATATAACAGAAAAAATTTTTTCCAATAAAGTGGGACTCACTCAAAAAAGGTCAGCGGGGTTGGGATACTCCCGATAAGTGTTTTTACAGAAGCGGATACCCTCTTCTTATGCTTGCTTTTCAATTTTTGTGCTCCCCAATATGAAAGGAAAAGAACGGAAGCGAATAAGCTACATTCGTTAAACAGATATAGATAATTGCATTCCAAAAAGGTAATTACCCGCATATCTTCTTATAGCTTTTTGTAAACTCTCGTGGAGTATGGGCGTCAAAAAAGCGTTAAATGGATATTTTCTGTGCTTGCAATCACAATCCCACAAGTCGAAAAAGCAGCAAATATGCGACATTTTAACAATTTTGACTTTGCACTACTGAAAATTATAATACTATTTTTTATAGAATTCGTACTATATAATATAGAATAATATTAATGTCCGTCGGGTTTGCGTACAAGAAGCTCGTTTCCTGATTTTATATCTTCATATAAAAACTTGACAAATAAGAAGCATAGCGGTATGAGCGTAAAAAGAATGGCTTTCCCCAAAAAATATCGGCACAATATTACGGAGATTACACCGCCTAATACGAAAAAAGCAAGCATACAGGCATGGAAAAGCATGCGACCGACATCGGCTTTGTTTCTGTGACGAATTATGCGGCTCGCCGCAACTCCCACCTGTCTGAGATGGTTTGTGCAGAATGTGGTTGCCATTGGAATATGCTGCGCCCGACGAAAAGTATTGTACTGCATAGATGCAATAATATTTATGGTTACCTGAGAAATACGGTGCGGCGCGGTTTCAGGCAGCAGTCCCAAAAATATCACCGCGATTATTTCAATAAGCATAAGCAGAGTATCCCAGCGTATATGCATATGGTATTTTATATAATTTGGTACGGTTTCTGATATAAATGCTCCTAGCAGATATGCGGTCATTGGAATAAAATAATAAAAAAACTCATTCCAGTTTCCGTTTCCGATTGCTATGGCGCTGAGAACAAAATTTGCCGTTTGTGCATTGCAGAATACACCGCCGCGTATGGAATATGTAAATGCGCCGAAAAAGCCGCCTATAGTCATTAATATAATAAAAGTATACCATTTTTCGCATTCCAAATAGTTTTTATCTGAACTCTGAAAATGAGCTGTTTCCATAGAGCGCCCTCCCATATAATAAGTGATAAAATTATTTTAGCATATAGTGAAATGAATTGCAAGAATTAAAGCGGAGACAGGGATATACCATTGTTAATAAATTTGCAAACATAAAATAGCGGCAAAAATAATTCAGGATTTATTGCCGCTATTTTATGTTTCAGTCAATAAAAATTTAAAAAGTATTTTCAGATTTTTA
>CATJNN010000317.1 GCA_949742185.1 uncultured Clostridia bacterium
AGACAACAGGCGTCGTATTAGCGCTGTGTGATGTCTGCTGCTGGTATGTATTAATGTATTAATTGGAGTTTTTATATTTACATTAATAATGTAGATTCTCGTATATATTATATTTGAAATTATGTTAATTTATATGGATTTATAAGTATGTTACAAGTCTTTTTTTATATTAGAATCAGTGTTGGGTAAAAGTTCCTAAATATTCGTTAAAGTGTTGTGAAAAGGGCTTTTATATATTACATCTTTGTAACTATTTGTTACAAAAAAATATAATTTATCGCAGAGTTCTTGATTTTATAAAATAATCATGATATAATCTTTAGTGGATATGTAGATATACATATATTATAGAATTTGATTTTGGATGTTTTGAAAAGTAATTAATATTGCTATTAAATAGGTATATAGGGGGGTGGATTTTTTGTTTAAGAGTATGCGAAACAGGATAATAAGCGTTATTATGGCTTGTGTGATGCTGACAGGAGTGTTAGCGGTTGCAAATGCTCTTTTTCCTGATTCAAAGTTGATTTTTAAAGGGATAACTATGCAGGCGGCTGATAATGGAACTATACAGGTCTTTGTTGATATTGAATTATCTAATATAGAGGGTACGTCGCTTGGATTTAAAATGAAGTATGATGATAAATATGTGGTTCCGTCTCATGCGTCTAATAATGAACCTTTGGGTTTTATGGAATTTACGTCTGTTGATTGCATTAGTATTAATGAAGAGAACTTTCAGGCAGACTCGTTGATTCCTACAGTGTTTTTTAATTCTATGGAAAAAACATTACAAATAACATTAACGCCTAATCAGGATTATGTAAGTGACGGTACGCTTCAAAAGGAATACATAATTGATTCTGACGAAAAGAAAGAAGACGGAACGCCCATTAAGATAATCGATACTAAAAACGATAATGTAGTAGTAGCCAGAATGAGCTTTAATGTTAAAAATCCTTCTGAGCTTGCTCAGGTAACAAATTTTCAGCAGGTATTTGATATACCGAAAGATCCAAATAATGAGAACGAATACCATATAGGTTATATAGATGTAGATTCATCGGTTTTTCCGGATGAAGTAACTTATAATCAGAATGAGCATCTTGGGTTTGAGTTTAACATTAAGAATTCTGTTGTCAACGTGTCAACTAATGTTCAGAACCCATCAGTTTCCGCGGATAAGGTTTATAAAAAAGGGGCTGAGACAAATCCAAATGCCACTCTTGTTGAGAAGTTTAGCGATTTGATTGATTATGCAAATGCGCATTATCAGGATTTAACTGTTACATATGCAAGCGGCGCAAGTTTCCCTGATGTTATTACGTGGGGTGATACTGCTAAGGATTTTGATGTTATTTCAATTGCCAGCCGCGACTGGGATGAAAAAGGCGGAGGGAAAACATATCATATGTCCCAGAAATACAACGACGATATAACAGTTGATATATATATAACAGTTGAGTCTGTAACAGTACAGGGCTATGCAACAGACAACGACTATATTGCTTATGAGGCGCCGGATATACCGGCAAGTATTGATGACATGGATATGCCGGAAAAGGCAAATATTATCTTTGATAAAACAGTTGACGGTATATATAGTGTAAATATAGATAAGGAAAAATGGTCGTCTATCCCTGCAGATTTTGCGGGCGGAGTTTCTGGAGAATATAATTTCACAGCGGATATTTATGACGCTGTATTTCCGGCGTGGGCTACGGTGCCGTCTGATAAAACGATTGTTACGGTTGTTCGTGCAATAGGAACAAGAACTGAGAGACCTGATGTACATGCTGAGACGGATGATGACGGTGTTATGACTATAACTGTAGAAAACATCGGCGGAAATGCGGTTCCTAACGGCACAGAGTTTATGATTCGTCTGCCAAACGGTATGATTATTAATGAGGGTAAAGACTGGTTTGACGGCACAGATGCAGACACATATATAATGGGACCGGATTTTGACACACCCAGTGTTGGACAGGCTCAGATTAAGATTGCGGTTAGTGCAAATGATGCAAGTAAATCAGCTGAATTGGCGGCCTTGAAAAGATACATAAATTTAGGAAATCGTGCAGAAGCTGATTTTGAGCTTGCGGCAAAAAGCGGAAGCGATTTAAGAAGCGAATGGGTTGCGTTTGCGCCTGAAGCGAGAAACAATAAATATATACAGTCGGATGAGGATGATGGAAATTATATTTTTGATTATTCAAAAGAAGAATGCAAAAATCTAATATCATACAATAATCAAGCATCTTTACCGAATACAATAAGGCTTCCTGCTTTTTCGGAGAAGTACTATGACAGTGCGGATAGCAAGTATAAATATCGTCAAGTGAAATATAATGTAAAAACAACATATTCGGGATTTGATGGTTTAGAACCGGGATTACTGGACACCATAACGGTTAAAAATTGGTCTGTGTCAGCGCCGGAGAATAATGGAATAATAGAAGTTACCGGAGAACTTAAAGATACATCGTATCCCGGTTATGGTGAAGTAAGTAATACACAGGCTATAACAGTCACTTTAAAACTTATAGTTACAGATGAAACAATAAATGAAAATATTAAGCACACTGAAGATTTTGTGTTTGATACACAGCGAGTGGGCTATGGCAATGATAAACTGCAAACAAAGCAATTTGACATTATTAACACAACGTCAAATAATATATCTGGGCTTACAGTGTCAATAAGTGGTGCGGGAGCCGATGCGTTTACTCTTGCAGCAAATCCGGCATATGTTGTAAACGGTAACAGTCAAGTATCATTTGCTATAAAAACAAGACCAGGACTCGCGGTGGGAACATATCAGGCGGAAGTAATTATTGGTTCGTCAAAAACAGCAGAGCTTGATAGATTTACAATTACATTTAAGGTCGTTGATCAGGATATTTATTCTGTGTCAGTGACAACAAACGATCCGCTTTTTGGAACAGCAAATGTTATTGGAAGCAGTAATTACTGTAAAGATGATACGGTTAAATTGAGTGTAGTACCTAATACTGATGATGACTGTGAATTTGAACGTTGGGAAATAATATCAGGACCTGCGGATTTAGTCATCACACAGAATACGTCTAATCCGACTGAATGGACGTTTACTATGCCTGAAATGGATGTTGAACTGAAAGCAATATTTAGTGATTCTCCGTCAGCGCAGATAAGACTGAAATCGCTGAAGGTTATTAATTATGATAATGATGCGGTTGATAACAGAGGAAGCGAAAATGATTTGCGCGACATTACTACAGGGGGAATAATTCCGGTATTTTCTCCGACAACAAAAGAATATATGGTAGTGGTTCCATCTTCAATGGAAAAGAATATGATAGAATTTGAACTTGACCCTATATATGTTGAGGGAGAACCGGTTAACGTTAAAGAAGTAATTCGCTCAGTATCTGGCGCGGCCGATTCAAATGTAACTTTGACACAATCGGTTAACCCATATACAACAGATTGGATAGATCTTTCAAAGGATCCCTCAGAGACAGTGGTTGAAATTAAGCTTGAGGTAACGATTGACGGAACTTCCTATAATAAGTCTTATACAATCCACATACACAGAGAACTGGAAAATGATAAGCGAGTAAACTTCGATTACGGCAACTCGCCGTACGGTCTTAT
>CATJNN010000318.1 GCA_949742185.1 uncultured Clostridia bacterium
ATCAAAATCCGCCGCCTGTATAAGTTTCAGCAAAATAGTTTCCACATCCTCGCCGACATAACCCGCCTCTGTTAAAGACGTGGCGTCGGCAATAGCGAAAGGCACGTTTAATATCCGAGCAAGATTCTGCACAAGAAAAGTCTTTCCCGAACCTGTGGGACCTATCAGCAGGATATTGCTTTTCTGAAGCTCCACATCCCGGTTTGCTTCCTCCGAATGCGTTATACGCTTATAATGATTATAAACTGCAACGGAGAGAATTTTTTTCGCCTCCTCCTGACCAATAACATACTGGTCAAGAACTTCTTTAATCTCACGCGGCTTAGGCAGGTCGTCAGAACTATATCTTTTCTGGTCGTAATCTCCGCCCACAATTTTATCGCACAACTCTACGCAGTAATTACAAATATACACTCCCGGTCCCGAAACAAGACGCTTTACTTCATTCTCGGGTTTTCCGCAAAAAGAACATCTAAGCTGCTTATTTTCATCCATTAAATTATGTCTTCCTTTCCCGCGGGATTATTTTTTTATATCGCGCGATTCAATAACATCGTCGACAAGACCATAATTTTTTGCCTCCTCAGCTGACATAAAGTTGTCGCGCTCAGTATCAACCTGTATACGTTCAAGCGGCTGACCGGTGCGCTCGCTTAAAATACGGTTGAGCTTATCTTTTGTTTTTAAAATCCAATCGGCATGAATTTTCATGTCGGTCGCCTGCCCCTGCATACCGCCGGACGGCTGATGTATCATAACCTCGCTGTTCGGAAGAGCAAAACGTTTGCCTTTTGCTCCCGCAGCCAGGAGAAACGCCCCCATGCTCGCTGCCATACCAACGCATATAGTTGACACGTCGCATTTCACATACTGCATTGTGTCATATATACCCATACCGGCAGTAACCGAACCTCCGGGACTGTTTATATAAAGCTGAATATCCTTATCCGGGTCTTTCGCCTCCAAAAATAAAAGCTGAGCGATAACAAGACTTGCGCTTGCGTCGTTAACCTCCTCGCCGAGAAACACAATTCTATCCTCTAAAAGACGAGAAAAAATATCGTACGAGCGTTCTCCCCTGCTCGTCTGCTCAACTACCATAGGTACTAAACTCATGTCTCTATCAACCCTTTCCTGAAAATACTTTTACGCATCTTTAACAACCGCATGGTTTATAAGCATTTCAACCGTTTTTGCAAGAGCTTTCTCGTTCTTAATATTGTCTATATCCTCGGGACGCAAAAGCTCCTTAAGTTTGTCGGTTTCCATGTTATACTGCTTTGCCATATCAACAATCTGTAATTCAAGCTCTTCTTCGCCCACCTCAATTCCTTCCGCTTTACCAATAGCCTCGAGAACCAAAGAACCTCTGAGCTGTTTTTCAGCCTGCTGCTTAAACTGAGCGCGGAACGCTTCCATGGTCGTTCCTGTATACTTTAAATACATATCAACAGACACGCCCTGATATGACAGTCTCTGAGCAAAATCCGAAACAAGACGGTCAATCTGTCCTTCAACCATAGCCTCAGGCAGCTCAACCTCCGAGTTTTCCACAACCGCGTCAATAACCGCGTCCTCGGTAGCATGCTTTGCTCTATGTTCCGCCGACTTTTCAAGCTTTGCCTTAATATCCTTTTTATATTCATTAATTGTATCAAATTCACTCACTTCCGACGCAAAATCGTCGTCCGCCTCAGGAAGCTCGCGCATTTTTATCTCATGCACCTTAACTTTAAATACAGCGTCCTTGCCCGCAAGAGTATCCGCATGATATTCCTCGGGGAAAGTTACTTTAACCTCAATATCGTCGCCGACTTTAGCGCCTATAACCTGCTCCTCAAAGCCCTGAATAAATGTTCCCGAACCAATCTCAAGGTCATACTCCTCGCCTTTGCCGCCGTCAAACGGCTCGCCGTCAACAAAACCCTCGAAATCAATAGTTACTATATCGCCGTTTTCAGCAGCTCTGTCGTCAACGCTTATCATACGCGCGTTTTTCTTGCGCTCATCCTCAACGGCGTTATCTACGTCTTCATCCGTTACAGGATATTCAATTTTGTCAATCTCAACGCCCTTATATTCGCCGAGCTTAACCTCAGGCTTAGTCGTAACAAGCGCGGTGAATACAATCGGCTCTCCGTCTTTAATTTCTTCAATATCTATTTCCGGACGAGCAACCGACTCCAGCTCCGACTCCTTTAAAGCCTCTGCATAAGCCTCGGGAAGAACGTCGTCTATAGCGTCGTTGTAAAACACGTTCTTGCCGTAATATTTTTCAACAATCGCACGCGGCGCTTTTCCTTTCCTAAACCCCGGAATATTAAATTTCTTTACATTTTTTCTGTATGCCTTCTGCATCCCCTGTTCAAATCTTTCCGCCGAAACCTCAAAAGTAAGCTTCGACAGATTTTTCTCAATTTGTTCTGTCTTTACAGCCATTATGTGAAATCCTCCTAATACTGTTTTTCGGCATTATGTATAATATGCCATTTTACATTCAAGTTATTATATCACACTATTTTAAAAAATCAAACCTTTTTTCGGAAAATTCATAATATATACACAATTTTTACCTCTAATCCATCAGTTTTATGGGCGTAAAAGCCCTGTAGTCACATGAAACCAGAATATACTCAATTCCGTCGGTAACTCCCTCAACTGCGCTTTTATGCGCCGCGGCATGCAAATGTCCGTACACGCAGGTTTTTATATCATATTTATGAAGCGTCTCTGTCATCTCATTTGCAAACACATTCTGCGCCACCGGAGGATAGTGCAGAAACGCTATTATCGGTCTGCCCTCCGCCGCCTCGCAGGACAGCCTCATTCTCTGAACCTCCCGCGCATATATTTTTTTATCCTCGTCGCTTGCGCTGTCTCCCTGCGGAAATGTCCATCCGCGGGTACCGCATATCGCCGTATCATTATAAAAATACGCGTTATTCTGCAAAAAAAATATATCGTTATATCCATGTTCAGCCGCAAACCCACGCAATTTATTCCCCGTCGTCCACCAATAATCATGATTGCCCTTTAAAAGAATTTTTCGCCCGTTTAAGCTGTGCAGATATTCAAAGTCTCGTTCGCTCTGCTCCAGATATGTCGCCCATGAAAAATCCCCCGGCAAAACCACAGTATCCTCAGGCTTTACCAGCGTCTGCCAATTATCATACAAACGCCCGACATAGTCCGCCCATGCCTGTCCGAAAACGTCCATAGGTTTATCCACCCCAAGCGGAAGATGTAAATCCGAAATAGCATATAACGCCATGGTAAGCCTCCTTTCTCTCGTTTAATATTATACCTTCAGCAGAAAAATTTTGCAAGAAAAAAATATTATATTTAACAAATCAAGATAATCTCCAGTTCCAACCATCAAATTATTTTTGCCCCTATTCATAATGAAGTTAATGAAAATCTATCAACATATCAAACTCCTCTGCATTTTGCTGTTTGCTTCGCAAACGCAGTTAATGAAATCCCCTCAGGGCATCGAGCCCCTCGGTGTTTTTGCTGTTTGCTTCGCAAACGCAG
>CATJNN010000319.1 GCA_949742185.1 uncultured Clostridia bacterium
AATACAGCAAAAGAAACCGCCCCACCTAAAAAGCGTTTCCATATACTGGATTTAGACGTTTTTTCTTTTTTTGCAATATTTATATTCTTTTTCGCTACCGGTAAAGTATCTTCAGAAATTATATTTTCTTTCACTCTGCCGCTGCAGGCTGTAATAATATCCTCCGCAATAACAGCGTTTGGAATATATGAGCGCGCCATACGGTTTGCGGCCGTAGTATAAAAACTTTTATTGGCAAAAAATTGCCTTGCCGGTCCAATCCCGACAATTTTTCCATCAAACATCATCTGGCAAGTATCAGCAAATTCCGCACAAAATTCAATATCGTGCGACACAATAATTATAGTGATACCATTTTGTTTAAGTTTTTGAAGCAATATCCCCAACTTTTTCTTAAATATGGCATCCATGCCTTTTGTAGGTTCATCCAAAAGCAAGAGCTTAGGAGATCTTAGCAACAGTTTGGCTATAGCAGCGCGTTGCTGTTCGCCTCCTGATAAATCATATGGATGCATGTCTAAAATATTATATAATTCACATATTTCCTCAACCTCATAAACATGGGCATTTTCAGAATTATTTATCTCGTCATTTATATCCTCTCGAAGTGTATTTTTTAAAAATAATGATTTTGGATTTTGCGGCATGAATCCTATATTCTCAGCAGATAGCTCCTCTTCATGCCATTTAATTTTACCGCGATATGGTTTTAAAAATCCTGCAATAACAGATAATAAGGTAGTTTTTCCCGAGCCGTTTCCGCCTAATATTGCGCAAATCTCATTTTTATAAATAGTTGCCGATAACTGCGCTAAAACATCTGTGCTGTTTTTATTATATCTAAAATAAATATCAGATAATGTAATCAGCGGTTTATTATTATTATTATTTTCTGTAGACGGCGCAATAGTTTTGTTTATACTCCGAGTTTTTGCTATTTGTTCAAGCCATATTCTACCTTCCCGCACAGTTATAGGACAGTCAAATTGATTTTTTACACCATTAAATACACGCGCCGGAGTGGGCATTGCAGTTATCATGTCAGAGTTCTGTAGATTACAGCATACCTCATAAGGTGTACCGCCAGTTAATATGCTGCCTTTTTCTATAACGATAACTTTATTTGCCATCGGCATAATTTCCTCCAAATTATGCTCAGACAGTATAACTGTTATTCCCAAATCACGGTTTAATTTATAAATTGAATTTAAAAGTTCAGACGCCGATAGGGGATCTAACTGTCCCGTTGGCTCGTCTAATATCAATACAGACGGCTGCATTGCCATAATAGAAGCTAGGTTTAAAAGTTGCTTTTGTCCGCCTGACAGTTCATTTACTGACTTATTAAACCATGTATGTATCCCAAAAAAAGATGCCGTTTCAGCAACTCTTATACGTATCTCAGCGTTGGAAAGCCCCAAATTTTCAAGCCCGAAAGCCAGTTCATGCCACACCTTATCTGTTACAATCTGGCTTTCAATATCCTGCATGACAAAACCTATTTCTTTTACCTGTTCATTTATATTAATATTATTTATGGGTTTTCCAAAAAGAAAAATTTCACCGGAACGCTTTCCATACGGCGTCAAAATAGGTTTAAGCTGGCGAAGAAG
>CATJNN010000320.1 GCA_949742185.1 uncultured Clostridia bacterium
GGTGACAATGGTGATTGCGTGGAGTCTGCAGGCTCTGGTGCAGGTACCGTCGCTGAATAAATTTAAATTCCGTTATAAGCCGTCGCTGCGCTTTAACGACCCGGATATAAAACGGGCGCTTATGCTTGCAGGTCCGATGCTTGTGAGCACGTGGGTTCAGCCGCTTTATACGATTGTAAATTCGCGCATAGCGTCGGGAATAGACGGCGGAAGCGCGGTCGCGTATCTCGATTATGCAAACAGATTATATATTATTGTTACCGGGGTATTCTCATTTGTTGTAACGAACCTGATATTTCCGAAGCTTGCGGGCGCAAATGCTGAGAACGATACGGATGCGGCAAGAGGGCTTATAACAATGTCGTTAAAGTCTATATGCGTTGTAATACTGCCGCTTATGGCGGGTTTTATCATATTATCGGAACCTGCCGCGGGACTTTTATACGGACACGGCACCATGACTATCGACGGTGTGCGAACAACGGCGCTTGCCCTTTCCTGTTATTCAACCGGAATGATTGGTCTTGCCATAAACGAGATACTAAGCAAATCGTTTTTCTCAATGCAGAACTCAAAAACGCCGATGGTTAACGCTGTTATAAGTATGCTTATTAATGTGATACTCGCATATGCGCTTTCTCCGGTTCTGGGAATTGCGGGGCTTGCTTTTGCGGCTGCCGGCGGTTCGATTGCAAATGCTTTGCTTAACTATATATGTATCCGAAAATATCACCGCGGGCTGCTTGTTAAAAGCGATGTTATAAGCATAATAAAAACAGCGGCTTCGGCTATTATTATGGCGTTGATTGTTCTTGTTATTTACAGATTTTTAAAGCCCCATATTCCGGAAAATACTGTTGGCTGGCTGATAAGCGGCGGGTTGTGCGCCGTTGCGGGAGCGGCTGTGTATTTTGCGGTTTGCTATGCGATAGGAGTGGAGGAGGTTCGCTCCGTTATAGGCGGATTTATTAAAAAGATGAAAGGGAAAGCCTGACAGCTTTAATCATAATGAAAGGAGTTAAAATTATAACTATGCAAAGCTTAATTTTAACATATTTTATGCGTGTATTTGCAATTATAGCGCATGTGTTTCGCAGAAGCCGAATATATAAGCTTTTAAACGCTATATACGCCGCGTTTTCACACGCGTGGGCGAACAGTGTTATTGTTGGCATATTCACTGCGGACAATAACAAAAATGAATTTGAAAAACAAAGCGCAGTATACAAAATTCTAAACTTGCCGTTCGCTTTCTTTACACTTCTTCGGGACCATGCGGGCGGCTGGCTTGGCAGACAGATTGAGAAAAGCTACGCGGTGCATATAGGCAGAAGCGCGCTGCATAACATGATGGCGATAAACACGCGGTTTTTCGGAATTATGATGCTTGGCGTAATCATAAGCTATACTGCGTGTAAGTTTGCTCTTTCCGACAAAGGCGTTGGAGTTATAACGCTTACGGCGTGTATCGCGGCGGTTGTGCTGTGTCTTTTTAATGTGAACGTTATGGGCGCGCTGGACACAAGCTTTATTGCGCGCTTCGTTCAGAAGGCTCTTGGTTTTGACGTTCATTTCGATTTTTTCAAAAGATCATACACGCAGGGCGCGGCGCGGCTTGTGCTTGCGGCGATTATAGGGCTTGGTATGGGCGCGCTCGCAATGGTCTCTCCCATTCTTGCGCTCGCTCTGCCCTGCGGAATATTCGGGCTTACAGTAGTTTTGTATTACCCTGCGGCAGGCGTATTTTTTGCTGTGTTTGCCGCGCCGTTTGTTCCGACAATGGCTTTGGCGGGGTTATGTCTTTTAACGCTTGGCTCGCTGGTTATAAAAAGCATAACGACGCCGTATTTTAAATGGAAATTTGACGGTATGGGCATGGGTATTTTAGGGCTTCTTATTTTGTTTTTAATAAGTTCGCTGACTTCTTTCGCTCCTGCAAAAAGCGTTCAGGTGTGGTTTATGTATGCCGTGTTTATGTGCTTCTATTTTGTGATTATAAACACTGTCCGAACAAAAAAACAACTTCACGGGCTCTTAAAGCTTTTTGTTATCGCCGGCGCGTTAGTCTCGGTCTACGGTTTTATGCAGTACATTTTCGGCTGGACCACAAACAATCTCTGGATTGATGAAACAATGTTTGAGACAGACGCAATGCGCGTATACTCAACACTTGAAAATCCTAATGTTTTGGGAGAGTATTTGTTGTTGGTGCTTCCAGTCGCCGCGGTGTTTATGTGTAAATACAAATTGCGCGAGCTGCCTAAATGGATATATGGATTATTTACCGCGTTGCTTTTGGGCTGTCTGATACTTACCCAGTCGCGCGGCTGCTGGCTCGGGCTGGCGCTGTCCGCGGCTGTGTTCGTCACCTTCACAAACGGACGCTGGTGGGCGCTTGCGCCGATAGTTCTGGCAATTCTGCCGTTTGCGCTGCCGCCGTCAATTATTAACCGCCTTTTAAGCATAGGCAACATGGCTGACACATCCACTTCATACCGCGTGTTTATCTGGTTTGGCACAATAGCCATGCTGCGAGATTTTTGGCTCGGCGGTATAGGAATGGGCGAAGCGGCGTTTAACAGCGTGTATCCGTTTTATTCCTATAGTGCTATTGCCGCGCCTCACTCGCATAATTTGTATTTGCAGCTTATAAGCGAGTCAGGCATATGCGCGCTGGCGCTGTTTATAGCAGTGATGATTGTATTTTTGCGTAAAATGACGATTGTGCATCGCAGAGGAGAAAACACCTCGTTTAATTCAATGATGTCAACGGCAATAATCTCGGGGCTTCTCGGATTTTTATTGCAAAGTATGTTTGACTACACCTTCTATAATTACCGCGTTATGGCAATGTTTTTCATGTTCCTTGCCATGGGCATGGCGCTTAAATATATCACCGACGCGGACGAAAGAAAGGCGGTGTGATAATGTATCGTATTGTTGAGGTATCGACCGACACAAATATAGGGGGAGCGGGCAAATGTCTTATTACGCTTGCGCGCGAATATAACCGCGAAGAGTTTGAAATGATTGTTATTCTTCCCGAAAACAGTCTTTTGAAACCGGAAATAGAGAGGCTAGTCGTACAGGTTATGGAGGTTGCGGGAATTGCAGAAAAATCTCTGAGCATGTCGGCGGTTAAAACGCTTAAAAGGCTTATACGCCAACTAAAGCCCGATATAGTGCATACGCATGCGAGTATGTCGGCGCGAATAGCGGGGCGGCTTGCGGGAGCAAAGGTTGTGTACACACGGCATAGTGTGTTTCCTCCGTCTAAAAAGCTTACTGCAGCTCCGGGCAGACAAATAAACGGCATGATAAACAATTATTTTGCCGACGCGATTATTGCGGTTGCTGAAGCCGCGAAAGAAAATCTTACCGATACGGGCGTTAGTTCAGATAAGATAGAAGTGATTTTAAACGGTGTGCAGCCGCTTTCAAAAGTGTCAGACGATGAAAAAAACCAAATTCGCAAGCGATTTGGAGTTGGCGGGAATGAGAAAGTCGTATCGATTGTGGCACGCTTAGAGGATATAAAAGGGCACGACTATTTCATAGAAGCTGCTGATATTTTAAAAAGAAAAGGGTTTTTGGCAAAATTTATTATAGCCGGAACGGGGTCTTATGAAAATAACCTTAAAGCAAAGGTTAAACAGATGGAGCTTTCTGATACGGTGCTGTTTACAGGATTTATAAAAGATGTTGACAAGCTTATGAATATAACGGATATTCAGGCAAACGCGTCGTACGGAACGGAGGCGACAAGCCTTGCGCTTTTAGAGGGAATGAGTCTCGGAGTTCCTGCAGTTGTGTCGGATTTTGGCGGTAATCCGGGCGTTATTAAGGACGGCGCAAACGGATACGTTGTTCCCAAGCAAAACAGCGCTGCTCTGGCAGAAGGCATAGAAAAGCTTTTATCAGACGGCGGGTTGTATGCAAAAATGAGCCGCCGCGCTGAAGAAATGTTTTCAGAAACCTTTACGGCTCAGGCAATGACAAGAAAAACCGAGAATTTATATAAACGCGTGATAGGAGGAAAAAAATAATGGCACAAAAAAGAGCACGATTTACATTTATAGACTTGCTGATTATTCTTGTGATAATAGCGGCCGCAGCTTTTGCGGTGTGGAGGTTTGCGCCCGACAGGTCGGCAAGCGGTACTAAAGCGTCGTTTACAGTTATGCTGACGGCAAAGGACGACGCGTTTCTCAGCGCTATGCATATAGGCGACAAAGTTTCTATAAGTAACAAAGAAAAGGATACGGGCGTTATTGCTAAAATTGAAGCGAAGCCTGCCGAATCGCTTCAGTTTGACAGCATGGATGGAAAATATGTTCTTAGTGAAATAAAGAATAAGAATGATATTTTGGTAACTATTGAAGCAGACGCGTCAGAAACAGACACCATGATTACGGTCGGCAGCACGCCCGTTAAGGTGGGGCTGGAAATGCCGGTTCGAGGAAAGGGATATGCGTCCATGGGCTATATTGTAACGGCGGTTGCCGAGGGAGGAAAACAGAAATGATTATAGATAAAAGCGGAAAACTGTTCGGAAAGATAAATATTATTGATTTGGCTGTTATTCTTGCCGTAATTGCAGTTATAGCCGGAATTGCTGTTCGGTTTACGGGAGGCGCGGGAAAGCTTGTTACCGAAAGCACAAAAATTGAATATAAGGTTTGTGTGGAGGGAGTGCGTAAGTATACGGTAGATGCGCTTCAAATGCAGGGTGCGGTTACGAATAAAAAATTTACCGCTGAAGTGGGGAAAATTACAAATGTGGAGGTTAGTCCGGCTAAGCATCGCTCCGTAACTGCCGACGGTAAGGTTGTTATGGCGGATATGCCTGAGCGATACGATTGCTTGGTGACCATTGAAGCCGACGGAAAGGAAACCTCAGGAGGATATTTTGACTCGGATAATAATGAAATCTCGACAGGACGAGAGCATGAAATAAATTCAAAATATGTGCACACAACAGGCACAATTTTGGGAATAACAACAAAATAAAAAATAATTCAGGGTCTTAATGCCCTGAATTATTTTTATAACTGCGCTGCGGAGCAACAAAAAAATAATCCGGGGTTTGATGCCCCGAATTATTTTCATTTCTGTCAAGCTTCTATGATGTCGTCGTTCTCTTCTGAAAGAACAGAACGATATTTTTCCAAAATCGCATTTTCAAGCAAATTCCGCATTTGTGCGTTAATAGGATGTGTTATGTCCTTAAACTCACCGTCCGGAGTTTTTCTGCTCGGCATGGCAATAAATAATTTGTCCATCCCCTCGATAATCTTGATGTCATGTACTACAAAAGCGTTGTCAAATGTTACCGAGACGACGGCTTTCATTTTACCGTCTGCCGCGATTTTTTTAATACGGATGTCTGTTATATCCATATTCACACCACCCTTGCTGTGTATATTTTATATATTTATATCATACGAAATTTTTGTCGTTTTGTCAAGCTTTTTAGTGAACTTTTAATAAAAGAAGATGGATTTTTTTTGTTTTTTTGTCATATTTATAAAAAGTATGGAAAATAGTTTTATTTTTGTGTAATAGGGTATATAATTAATAGATGATAGACTTTTATAAGTTGGGAGTTTTAAGCCATGAATCAATTATCATTATCTGATTTGCCTCGGGGCGCGCACATTCATTTTATTGGTATCGGAGGAATAAGCATGAGCGGTTTGGCTCAGGTTATGCTTGGACGCGGCTTTCGGGTTACCGGTTCAGACCGCATGAAAACGCATATAACCGATAAGCTTGAAAAGCTTGGAGCCACGGTGTTTGAGGGACATTCGGCGGACAATGTTAAAGGCGCTGATATTGTTGTGTATACGGCGGCTGTGCACGGAGACAATCCGGAGATACAGCAGTGTGTTAAGGACCATATCCGTCTTGTCGACCGCGCGGAATGTCTTGGAGCGGTCATGCTGGAGTACACTCATGCAATCGGCGTTGCAGGCACGCACGGCAAAACGACAACAACCTCAATGCTTGCGCACGCGCTTTTGGGCTGTGGACTTGACCCAACTATAAGTCTTGGCGGCGAGCTTGACCTTATCGGCGGCAATATACGCACGGGAGGAAGCGACCTGTTTGTAACCGAAGCATGCGAATATACAAACAGCTTTTTAAAGTTTTTTCCAACCATTGCTCTTATCACAAATATTGAAGAAGATCACCTTGATTTTTTTAAGGATATTGATGATATTATAAATAGCTTTCGGAAATTTGCCATGCTGACAAAGGATAAGGGTTATGTTGTCGCTTTGGGAAGCGACGAAAACATTCAAAAGGCTTTGAACGGAACAAAGCTTAATGTACGCACCTACGGAATAGGCAGCGGATTTGATTATTGCGCGGAAAATATTACATATCAGGCGGGATTCCCCTCGTTTGATATAATTAAAGAAGGCTGCGTGTTATGCAGTGTTGCGCTGAATGTGCCGGGAGAGCATAATATATTAAACGCCGCCGCCACTATAGCCGTATGCGATTTGCTTAATGCGGATATTGAGAGCGCTTCGCGAGGCGTTGAGTCGTTCCGTGGTACGCACCGCCGTTTTGAGCGCAAGGGCGAATTAAACGGCGGTGTTGTGATAGACGATTACGCGCATCATCCCACGGAAATTGAAGCGACCCTCAGCGCGGCGGAGCGTTTTGAATATAACAAGCTTTGGTGCGTTTTTCAGCCGCACACATATTCCCGCACAAGAACGCTTTGGGACGGATTTACATGTGCGTTCAGCAGCGTTGACGAGCTGATACTGGCTGATATATACGCGGCGCGCGAAATGCCCGACGGAGTTACCACGTCTGAAAAGCTTGCGGAAGCCATTGCCGCCGAGGGTGTGAAGGTCCGGTATATTTCCGCGTTTGAGCAAATTGAGGATATTTTACGGTCCGAGGTTTCTGCCGGAGATATTGTGCTTACAATGGGAGCGGGAGATGTGGTGAAAATCGGTGAAAATATAGTTGAAAAGAGCGGCGCAAAATGAGAAAGCTTATAGAACAGGGCTGCGGCGAGCTTGGGCTTGCAGTCACGGATAAACAGATAGACCGGTTATGCTGTTATGCGGATTTGCTTGTTGAGTGGAATGGGAAAATGAATCTGACGGCAATAACAGAGCCGGAGGAGATAGTCACCAAGCATTTTCTCGACAGCATGACCGCGCTTCTTACGGAGCGCGTGCAGGGAAGAGTTATAGATGTTGGCACGGGCGCGGGATTCCCGGGAATGGTTTTGAAAATAATGCGGCCGGATATAAAGCTCACACTTTTAGACTCGCTTGCAAAACGGCTGACATTTCTTAAGGTTGTGTCGGACAAGCTTGAAATTGATGATATAACGTTTGTTCATTCGCGTGCTGAGGACGGCGGGCGGGACGCGCGGTTTCGCGGAAAATATGACGCCGCAGTTTCGCGCGCGGTTGCGAATATGACGGCTCTTTCCGAGTTTTGTCTGCCGTTTGTTAAGCGGGGCGGTTATTTTCTTGCTTTAAAGGGACCTGCCGCGCAGGAGGAGCTTGACGGCGCAAAGCGTGCAATAGCAACGCTGGGAGGCGAGAAGGACGGAGTTTTTGAAGCTAAAATTCCTTTCACCGAGCTTTCACATAAAATTATTATGATAAAAAAAGTGCGACAAACACCGATGCAATATCCAAGAAAAGCGGGCATTCCGACAAAAAGTCCGATAGGCGGATGTTATAATTTGAAAAAAGGTCCGAAATAATAACATTTTCGAGGATTTTATAGCGAACGCTTTTTCTTGAATTTTTAAAAATCAGTGCTATAATTATTTTTGTAAGACAAGCTAAGTTCCAATATGCCGGTGTTCCCAATCCCGCCGGTATATCACCCCGAATAGTCTTACACCTTCCACCAACCGAGGAATGCAGACGGCAGGGGAATAAAACACATCAGAATGAATCCCTAAAATACATCGTTCGTCCCTGCCGTACGCATCCGAGCAAAGGAGCGTTACATATGATACAAGCACTGAGAAATAAATTCACAGCTGAAGAAAAGTTAAAAGTGGTAAACATTCCGCTTGAGTTAATTCAGCCAAATCCAAATCAGCCGCGCAAATTTTTTGATGAAACGGCGCTTGATGAGCTTGCGGCTTCAATACGCGAACACGGAGTTATTCAGCCTATCACCGTGCGGCGCGCCGGAACGGAATACGAGATAATTGCGGGAGAACGTCGATTCCGCGCATGCTGCAGACTCGGGCTGGACACAGTACCGGCTATAATCATCCATGCAGACGACGGAAAGAGCGCTATTTTAGCGCTTCTTGAAAATTTACAGCGCGAAGATTTATGTTTTTTTGAAATAGCCGAGGGTTATCAGAATTTAATCCGCGAGCAGGGTATGACGCAGGAAGAGCTGGCGCAGAAAATTGGGAAGAGCCAGTCGACAATAGCAAATAAAATAAGGCTTTTAAAGCTTCCGCCGCAGGTTAAGGCAATGATTCGAGAATATGGGCTTACGGAACGCCACGCCCGCGCGCTTCTGCATCTTAACGACAGCGAACAACAGGCGGCAGCTGTTAAAATGATATATGAAAAGCATTTAAACGTGCAGCAGACCGAGACGCTGGTGAAATCTATGCTGAAGCAGAAGCCACACAAGCCGAGCATACGCTTTGCGGCGTTCCGCGATATACGTGTGTTTACAAACACCGTAAAAAGAGCGGTTGATGTTATGCGTCAGAGCGGCGTGGACGCGGACATGAAAAAACAGGATTTTGAATGGGGCTATGAATATGTTATACAGGTGAAGAAATAAATTTTGAGAGGCTTTGAGCCTCTCTTTTTTAACTATGTATTGCGAACGGACAGCAAAATCCCCGCGGGGCTTTATGTGCCGCGGGGATTTTATTAACTGCGTTGCGAAGCGACAGCAAAAATAATTCGGGGCTCAATGCCCCGAATTATTTTTATTTTTTATATTTTTCTTGCATTTCATAATAATTTTCAGGCGTGCCTATATCTATGCACATTGTATCAAACCGATAGGCGTAAACCGGAACGCGGTCTTTGAGCCACGGCACGAAATTACCCGGCGCGTCCGGATTATTGCCCTCTTTAAGATACGCGTCAATCAAATCAAGAGTTTCTTTCCGATACAAATAAAACGGCGGAACTCCCATATCCGACTTCGGATGTTCGGGCTTTTCCTCAAAACCTATAACTCTGTCGTTTCCGTCCAACTCAACCACGCCCTGCGAGTGAAGCTGTTCTTTATCCTCCAGAACATGCGCGCAAATCATATCTGCGCCTTTTTCACGATACATATTTACAAAATCGGTAAGAGGGAATTCAAAGATATTATCGCTTGCCATAACGAGAATTTCATCGTCTATATTTTCCTTGTCAATTACATACTTCATGTCGCCTATCGCGCCCAAACGGTTATCGTTTGAAGTTGTAAAATCGTTGATTACCTTAACAGGCTTATTTCCCTTATATTTTTCCGCCCATTCGCAGAACTGCACATAAAATCTATGATTTGTTACAATATAAATTGTGTTCACTTCGTCAATGGTTTCAACCGCTTCCGCCACAAAATCAAGAATCGTTTTATCTCCAAGCTTAAGCAACGCTTTAGGCATGTTCTCAGTCAGCGGATATAATCTGGTCGCGTAGCCTGCCGCCAGCAAAATACATTCCATTTTCAGCCCCTCCGTTCATCTTTTTTCTCATTATATAATACCAATGTGATAAAGTCAATCATTTCTTTCGTACCACGCTTATTGCTTCGGCAAGAGTCGACACGCCATACACCGTAAACCCGTTGGGCGTTTTAACTCCGTGCATAGCCGATTTAGGCACGACCGCGCTTTTAAAGCCCATGTTCGCCGCTTCGGAAAGCCGCTTCTCAAGCTGAGACACGTTTCTCAGCTCACCGCCAAGCCCCACCTCGCCCACGACAATCATATCCGACGGCACAACAGCGTCCGTTTTGGCTGTCGCCGCCGCAACACACATACCGAGGTCCACAGCTGTCTCGTCTATACGCAGCCCGCCCGCAACGTTAATATACACGTCCGAGCTGGAAAGATTCACGCCCGCGCGTTTTTCAAGCACCGCTAACATAAGAAACATTCGATTCAGGTCGATTCCGCTGCTTGTACGCCGCGGATTACCAAAACCCGCAGGCGTTACGAGAGCCTGAATCTCGGCGAGCACGCCGCGGCTTCCCTCCATAGTGCACACCACAACGCTTCCCGAAATATTTTCAGGACGCCCCTCTAAAAGCGCGGCTGAAGGATTTTCCACCTCGCATAAACCGTTGTCGCGCATATCGAACACGCCGATTTCATTTGTCGACCCAAAACGATTTTTAACCGCTCTTAAAATACGAAACGTACTCTGGCGGTCTCCCTCAAAATAAAGCACGCAGTCCACCATATGCTCCAGTACGCGCGGTCCTGCTATGGCTCCGTCCTTTGTAACATGTCCGACAACAAACATCGCAATAGAGCTTCTCTTTGCAATATGCATAAACGCGTTTGTCGCCTCTCGAACCTGAGGAACGCTGCCCGCTGCCGAAGCGATATCGCTGCGGTTCATAGTCTGAATGGAATCTATAATCACAACGTCGGGCTTAGTATTTTCAATACACGCGGAAATCACGTCAACGTCGGTTTCCGAAATAAGCAGTACGTTCTCAGACTGCACGCCGAGCCGCAGGGCGCGCAGTCTGATTTGACGCTCCGATTCCTCGCCCGACACATATAATATTTTTTTGTTTTTTCCCACATTCTCGCAAATCTGCAAAAGAAGCGTGGACTTACCTATCCCAGGGGCGCCGCCCACAAGAATTAGCGAGCCCTGAACAATTCCGCCGCCCAAAACGCGGTCAAGCTCGCGCATACCTGTTGGACAGCGTATCTCGTCTTCTATCTCGCCGCTCATGCCGACAGGCTCGCGGGCGGCGACGGCTGTTTTTGCTTTTGCAGCGCGTTCAGACATAACCGTTTCCTGAAGCGTATTCCACGACGAACAGCCCGGACAGCGTCCGAGCCATTTTAGACTTTGATAGCCGCATTCGGAGCATATATATGTTGTTTTTGTTTTCATTGTTTATCCTTTTCCGAATCTAAATATCTTGTAATGTATGCATGAACCTTTTCACGCGCATTTTCCAAAAGCTGATTATACATAAATATTCTTCTTATTTTGTTTAGGAACAAAAATGTTTGTTATTTATTTTTTTCTGAATCTAAACGACCGTTAATATATGCATATACTTGCTCCCGCACATTTTCAGGAAGCTGTTGATACATACTTATGATTTCTTTTTCATTTTCGGTTAAGCGCGGCGAGGCGATGCTGTCGCGCCCAAGAAGGTAATCAACGGAACAGTCAAGATAATCAGCTATTTTTGTTATAGTTTCTATGCGCGGTAAGTAACCGCCCGATTGCATGGTAGACAGCGCGTTTTTGTTGATTTCGCAATCTTTTAGCATTTTATTTGCTGTTATTTTTTTTGATTTTAATAGTGATTTTATTCTGTCTGCTACTTTTTGTGAATAGTGCACAATAAATTACCTCTTTTGCAAATAATATTTAATAAGTAATTTTGAATATTGTTACCTATAATCATAAGTAATTGGGATATAATATAACAGCAAACTCCTAATGTTGTCACACAAATCCAATTACTAAACATTTTATCACGAATAGTGTTTAAAAACAACACTTATTTTGTGGTACGTAAAAAAGGTGATAAATCAACTCCGAGTTTTGGGTTGCCGCACAAACATTGAATGCTCGAAACGGGCTTCCGGTCGGCGGCTCGTTTTTATATTTATAAAACTTTTATATTTCTTATTCAAAACTGTATATTTTTTAAAAAATATGTAAATTATAATATCTGAAGAAAGGAAGTGAATATAATGAACAACAAGAACAACAGAAACAACAATCGCGATAACCAGAACAACAATCTTCAGAACAACAATCAAAACAGCAATCTTCAGAATAACAAAAACGATAATCAGAATAACAACAAAAACAACAACGATCAGGATTGCGACGACGACCACGCCATAAAAAAACAGGCATGGGGCAATAAAACTACACAAGGCGGCCATCAGCCGTAACAAACCCTCTCTAAATGAAAATAATTCGGGGCATCGAGCCCCGAATTATTTTTGCTGTTGCATAGCAACGCAGTTAATGAAAATAATCGGGGCATAGAGCCCCGAACTATGTTTGCTGTTGCATAGCAACGCAGTTAATGAAAATAATCGGGGCATTGAGCTCCAAATTATGTTTGCTGTTGTATAGCAACGCAATTATATGGAAAATCACGCCGCTTCTAAAAGAGCGGCGTGATTTTTTTTATCTGAGCTGCGCTCCCGTTTTTGTTTCAAGAGCTTTTACGATTTTATCAAAAGTGCCGTTTACCTCCTCGTTAGTGAGGCTTCTGTCAGGCGCGCGGAACGATATTGCATATGCCACGCTTTTTTTGCCCTCGGGTATCTGTTCGCCTTCGTAAACGTCGAACAGAGTTATGGATTCGAGCGTTTTGCCCGCCGCGCCGCGCATAGCCGTTTCAAGCTCGGCAACGGGTACTTTGCGGTCAACCAGCATAGCAATATCTCTTGTTACTGCGGGGAATCGCGGAAGCTGTTTGTATTTAATATCACTGTTAATGTTTTCAAACAAGTCTGTAAAATTAATTTCCGCCGCATAGCAGGGAGCGTCTATGCCGAAGCGTTCGGTCACCGACGGATGAATTTGTCCGACTATGCCTATAGCCTTACCGCAGGTTAATATTTTAGCGGTGCGTCCGGGATGAAAGGTTGGATTTTCAGAGTCGGCTTCATACGTTACATTTTTTACATGCAGATTGTCTGCAAGAGCCTCGCATATACCTTTAATTGTGTAAAAATCAATATTGCCGCCGTACATGCCCATTGATATTATTTCTTGCTCGTCGGGCAGTTCGCCCGCTTTTCCCGACGGAAGATATATTTTTCCTATTTCAAATATTTTTGTATTCTCGTTTTTTCGGTTGTAATTGCGGGCAAGCACCTCTAACATGCTCGCAATAGTTGTTGTGCGCATTACAGACGTGTCTTCGCCGAGCGGATTTAAGATTTTTGTCGTGCGACGGAGCAAGCTGTCAGCAGGAATACTGAGTTTATCAAATATAGACGGGCTTGTGAAGGTGTATGTGTAGGTTTCGTTTAAACCCTGAGCGGTTAAAAGCTCGCAAATTCTGTCTTTAGCAGTTTGCTCCGGCGTTTTTCCGCCGACAGTCGCTTCGCCTGAAAGCAGAGTAGACGGTATGTTGTCATATCCGTAAAAGCGCGCAATCTCCTCAGCCACGTCCGCTTCGCATTCGATGTCGGGGCGGAAGGTCGGAGCAGTTACTGTCATTTTATTGGTATCAACTGTAAATTCAAGCGCTTTTAAATATTCTGTCATGTCGGAAAGAGATATATCGGTGCCGAGAAAAGCGTTTATTTTTTCGGGACGGAACGAAAGCTCTTTCGGATTCTTTATATCGCCGCAAATGTCTATAATGCCGCCGACAACCTCACCGCAGCCAAGTTTTTCGACAAGCTCGCACGCTCGGTTCACGGCCGGAACAGTATTGTTCGGGTCAAGTCCTTTTTCATAGCGCGAGGAGGCTTCTGTGCGAAGTCCCGCTCTCTGCGCCGTCAGACGCACGCTTGACGCGTCAAATGTTGCGGACTCAAAAATAACGGTAGTGGTGTCGTCTTTGATTTCAGAGTTGAAGCCGCCCATAACGCCCGCGATAGCCACAGCTTTTTGTGCGTCGGAGATTACCAGCGTGTCTGAGGTTAGAGTGTGGTCGTTTTCGTCGAGCGTTTTTATGGTTTCGCCCTCGTCCGCGCGGCGCACTATAATTTTATTTCCCGCTAAATCGCGCAAATCAAACGCGTGCATGGGCTGACCGTATTCAAGAAGCACGTAGTTTGTTATATCGACGATATTATTTATTGAACGAATTCCGCACGCGTGCAGACGGCGCACCATCCAGCTCGGCGATGGTCCGATTTTCACATTCTTTATCATTTTTGCGCAGTATCTCAAACATTTTTGCTTGTCGAGAACTTCAACGGATAGCGTGTCGGAGATATTTTCGCTGTTTTCACTGAATTTAGGCTCGGGCACACTGAACGGTTTTTTTAAAGTTGCCGCGGTTTCGCGCGCTAAGCCGATTATTGAAAAGCAGTCCGGACGGTTTGATGTAATCTCAAACTCAACGACGTTTTCGTTAAGCCCGAAAACTTCGCGGATATCCTTGCCTGCCGGGATATCGTCCGACAGAACGAGTATTCCGTATTCAGGCTCGTAACCTAAATCCTGCGCTGTTAAGCCAAGCTCCTCATGCGAGCATATCATACCGTTCGACATAACGCCGCGAAGCTTGCCTTTTGTGATTTTCACGCCGCCGGGAAGGCGCGATTTGTGCTTTGCAACAGGCACGGTCTGTCCTGCTTTCACATTCGGCGCGCCGCACACAATCTGCACAGGCTCTCCCTCGCCTATGTCCACCATGCAAACGGACATATGGTCGCTGTCCGGATGCGGTTCGCAGGAGAGTACCTTTCCCGCGACAACGTTTTGTATTTCCTCGCCTGTGTTTTCAACGCCCTCGACCTTGGAGCCTGTCATTGTAAGTCTGTCGGCGTATTCTTTGGGCGTGACGTCTATATCCATGTAGTCGTTAAGCCAGCTCATGGGTAAATTCATTCTGCTTCAGTCCTTTCAAAAAATTATTAATATCGTTTCTGTTTTTTAAAATATAAACATGCTTTCCTTTGCTTTCAAGCCATTTCATTGTTTCAATATAATATCTGCGTTTTTTTCTGCCTTTAAAAAACACCCATTTCGCAAATTCAAAATCGAATTTTTCCGTACAGCCCTCTCCCATGTCCGGGCGTGAGCGTCCCTTGTATATTCTGCTGCGCCGCCATGCCTGATAAAAGCAGGTGAAGCGGTTTACGTCTACAAATACTGCCGTGTCAGCAAGCGCGAGCCGTTCGTTCCAAAGTATTCTGCAATAGTTGCCCTCTATAATCCAACGCTCTCTCGCGATTATCGGCGTAAGCTTTTCGATTTTCTCCTCTGCCGTGCTTTCAGTCCAGTTTGGCTTCCAGTGAAGCGCGTCCATATGCGTCGGCTCTATTCCGAGTATTTTTCCCATTTCCCTCGCAAGAGTGGATTTCCCGCCGCCTGAGAATCCAATAATTATAATTTTATTCATATTAAAATTGCTTTAGAAAACGCAAATCGTTTTCAAAGAACAAACGCAAATCGTCAATGTCGTAGCGCCCCATGGCAATTCGCTCCAGTCCGCATCCAAAAGCAAAGCCGGAATACACCTCAGGGTCAATTCCGCAGTTTGCCAGCACCTTGGGATGCACCATGCCGCAGCCTAAAAGCTCAATCCAGCCCTCGCCCTTGCACACGCGGCAGCCTTCGCCGCCGCAGACGAAGCAGGAAATATCAAGCTCCGCGGACGGCTCTGTGAATGGGAAATGGTGCGGGCGGAAACGCACCCGCGTATCGGAGCCGTACAGCCTTTTCATGAACGCTTCAAGAGTGCCTTTTAAGTCAGCCATTGTTATGCCCTTGTCAACGACAAGGCCCTCAATTTGGTGGAAAACCGGCGAATGAGTCGCGTCCACCGCGTCGCTTCTGTACACGCGTCCCGGAGCGATAACGCGTATCGGTGGTTTTTGCTTTTCCATAACGCGAACCTGAATAGGCGAGGTCTGCGTGCGGAGTACAATATTGTCCTCAATATAGAAGGTGTCCTGCGTGTCGCGCGCAGGGTGGTTTTTAGGAATATTTAAAGCTTCAAAGTTGTAGTAGTCGTATTCAACGTCCGGACCCTCTGCGATTGAAAAACCCATGCCGATTGCAATGTCTTTAATTTCATTAAGAACTTTTGTGAGCGGGTGAAGACGACCTATATCCTGTTTGCTGCCGGGCATTGTGACGTCGATAACTTCGCGTTTTAATTGTTCGTTCTGAAGTTTAGCGGTAATCTGAGATTTTTTTTCATCAATCTCCTTTTCCAGAAATGAGCGCACTTCATTTGCAAGCGCGCCTATGACCGGACGTTCCTCAGGCGACAGCGCGCCCATGCCTTTTAGTACAGCGGTCAGCTCGCCTTTTTTTCCAAGATACGTTATGCGGATTTTTTCAAGCGCGTCAATATCCGCCGCATGCGCGAGAGCCTCCTCGGCTTTGTTTTTGATTTGTTCCAGCTTTTCTTTCATGCTTTTCCTCCTAAATAAAATATAATGGCTTTGTTTAGCAATATTGTGTATTTTAGTTTTTTAGTTTATTTGCAAAAAACAATTTAAAAAATTTGTTTTTTGCCGCGATAGGCTGAACGTATTTTTGAGATTGATTAATTGCGTTTGCGGGGCAAACAGCAAAAACAACGAGGGACTCGATGTCCCGAGAGGTTTTCATTAAATGCGTTTGTAAAGCAAACTGCAAAAATGCGGTCGCATTCGATGAGCCAACGGAGTTTCATTAAAATTACGGATTTAAATACTTTTTACTGCGTAAAAATATTAATTAAATCCTATTTTTCAACGCAGTGCGCTAAAAGCATTTTTGACGCTTATTAATTATTTTTATTAAAAAAGCTCCGTCCGCAAGGGACGAAGCTTGGCTCCGTGGTACCACCCAAATTCGCGGATTTCTCCGCGCGCTCTTCTGCGCGTAACGCGCGCCCGCGTCACCGACTACTTAATTTCACCGATGCGGCTCCGAAATGAAAATTCAGCGATAAGCGTGCCGATAATGCTTCCAGCCCATGACATTATCTCTCTCTTTGCCGTTTTTTACCGCTTACTGGATTTCTTCATAGCTTTTAAATATTCAAGATAAAGTGAGTATATCACAATTTTTTATAAAAAACAACCCCTTAATTAAAATTTTTATAATTGCGTTGCGAAGCAACAGCAAAAACAGCGAGGGACTCGACGTCCCGTGGTAGCAATACCGTGTGGGTTCGACCCCCACCATCGGCACCAAAAAAAACCTTGCATCCATGCGGTTTGCAAGGTTTTTTCATTTTTGATTGATAGAAAAAGGGAAACAACGTTTCCCTTTTATTTCCCTTTTTGATTTCAAAATATTTTATTATGTAAGTTTTTCAATAGCTTCTCTTATAATATTTTCATCTGTGTGCAAATACGTTTTTGCGACTGTTTCAATACTGTCTCTTAATATCGCTGCCACAGTTGCGAGGTCAACGCCGTTTTGCAAAAGGTTTGTTGCGCACGTATGACGGAGCGAATGAAAGGTAACACCTTCCACACCGCAAGCATTACAAAAATATTTAAACCATTTTGACACCGAATGTACATTGATTACATTTCCGTTATTTTGAAAAAACAGATACTCAGTGTTTATTTTCTTTATTATTAGAGAAACTATCAGAAAACGCAAAACAAGAATTTTACGATTTTCTTATTTCTCTTGATTGTCACGAGCAGCAAGAAACTCTAAATATTCAAGAGCTATCTTCTGATTCTCGGCATCAAGACCTTTAAAGGTCTTAATAATTTTGTCGGAAAGGTCGTCCGTTTTTTCGGACGGCTTTTCTTTTCTTCCAAGGAGATAATCTACTGTTACATCAAAATAATCTGCTAATTTTATTTGAATATCCGTAGAGGGAATTACTGGCTTTGACGGAGACTCGTATTTTCCTATACTGGAACGCTCCACACCAATAATATCTGCTAACTTTTCTTGAGTAATTTTTTTCGATTTTCTTAACTCTTTTAATCTTTCAGCAAACATATTTATCGCCCCTTATCCCCATTGTAGTGAATAATTTTCACAATGTCAACATTTTCTGAAAAACTTTCACAAAAACTATTAACAAAGTGAATAAAATTCGCCATAATGTGAACATAGTTCAGAAATGCGTTTGAAAAGGGGTGAGAATGATGGGGACAGCATTAGGAATAATTATTTCTATATCCTGTTTATGCAATGTAATCAGTTCACTATTGATATTATTAGGGCAGCGACAGAAATGATTATACTTGTCGCGCTTAAAGATAAAGAAATAATTGTAGTAATGTTTTGGAATTTCTGCTGTTTTTGCTTTGCGGTTTTTTCCGCATTTTTCCTTTCAATAGTGGGCGGAATAACATGACCTGTAACAATACTGGGCAATTTGAGCTTGAAATGGGACATGTCTCTATTCCTCTTCGCAAATTATAAAATGAGAAAACAAAAAAGAACGGCTAACCGTTCTTTTTTGTTTCCGAATCAACAGTTGCGCACCTGTCACCGGATGGCAGTCATTTTAGGGAAATAACTGCAAGGTGTGGCATATGAATGTATCGATTGGTTCGATAACATACCACCTCCGCCAAATTAATTTTGACATATTCATTGTACCTTATTTTGCTGAAGAATGCAATAGTAAATTAAAATTTTTTTGTATTATTATAACAAATCAATTACAAATATAATTTAACTTTGCAGTAAAATAGTAACTTTTAATTAAAGTATTACAAGATAAAAATATAATTTTACCATTTGCATATACATTGTGCACAAAAAACAGCATATAAATTATACGTTTCTTACTATTTAATTTAAAACAAAAGCATGATATGATAATAATGTATTGTGTATACAAAAACATAAGGAGGCATAACAAATGTACATAAAACCGGCTGTTCCTTTTAAAGGAACAAAAGCTCAGGAAATTGAATTAAAAGAATTCATTGACCTCGAAAAATCCCAACCTGGAGCATTAATGCCAGTGCTTCAAAAAGCTCAGGAAATCTATGGTTATCTTCCTATTGAAGTACAGGGCATGGTCGCTGAGGGACTTGGAATATCCTTAAGCGAAGTTTATGGCGTTGCAACGTTCTATTCGCAGTTTTCACTCAACCCGAAAGGCGAACATCGTATAAGCGTTTGTCTGGGAACCGCATGCTACGTTAAAGGTGCGGATAAAATTCTGGAGGGCATTGAACAAAGATTAGGCATAAAATGTGGGGAATGTACTCCTGACGGAGTGTTCTCGATTGATTCATGCCGCTGCGTAGGCGCGTGCGGGCTTGCTCCCGTTATGATGATTGACGATGATGTGTACGGCAGAATGACTGTTGACCAGATTGACGATATTTTAAAAAAATACACTGTAAAGCGTAAAAAATGAAGGAGGGATATGAATGCTTACTATTGAAGAATTAAATAAAATCCGCGAAAAAACAAAAAATCTTGTTTCCATGCGAAATGAAGGCGAGGAGAACAAATCCGGATATAAGTATCAGGTTCTTGTATGCGGCGGTACAGGCTGTCATTCCTCCGGAAGCCAAAAGGTTTTGGACGCTCTTCACGAAGAGGTTGCGTCGCATCAGCTTGAAAAGGACGTTAAAATCGTTCGCACAGGCTGTTTTGGTTTATGCTCTCTCGGTCCTATTATGATTGTATATCCCGAGGGCGCATTCTATGCCCGCGTAACTCCTGAGAGTATACATGAAATCGTTGAAGAACATCTCGTAAACGGCAACATGGTAAAACATCTGCTTTATGAAAGCACCGTGTGCGAGGACGGCACAGTTAAATCGCTTCAAGAAACAAATTTCTATAAAAAACAACTTCGCGTCGCGCTCAAAAATTGCGGCGTTATTGACCCTGAAGATATAGAAGAATACATAGCGACTGACGGCTATCAGGCTCTCGCAAAAGTCCTAACGACAATGACGCCGGACGACGTTATACAAACGCTCCTTGATTCCGGACTGCGCGGCCGAGGCGGCGGCGGTTTCCCAACCGGACGAAAATGGGCGTTTGCAAAAGCGTCCGATAGCGACCAGAAATATGTATGCTGCAACGCCGACGAAGGCGACCCGGGCGCGTTTATGGACCGTTCCATACTTGAGGGCGACCCGCACACCGTTTTGGAGGCTATGGCGATTGCCGGATACACGATAGGCGCAAGCAAGGGATATATATATGTACGTGCGGAATATCCTGTTGCTGTAAACCGTTTGAATGTAGCTATAGCTCAGGCTAAGGAATACGGGCTTTTAGGAGACGGCATTTTTGGGACGGACTTTTCCTTTGATATAGAGCTTCGTCTCGGCGCGGGCGCGTTTGTGTGCGGCGAGGAGACTGCGCTTATGACGTCTATTGAAGGTAATCGCGGCGAACCGCGTCCGCGTCCGCCGTTCCCTGCCGTTAAAGGGCTTTTTGGAAAGCCAACAATACTTAACAACGTTGAAACATACGCAAATATCTGCAAAATCATATTAAACGGTCCTGAATGGTTCGCTTCCATGGGAACGGAAACCTCGAAAGGCACAAAGGTGTTCGCACTCGGCGGTAAAATCACAAACGTCGGTCTTGTCGAGGTGCCTATGGGGACAAAGCTCAGAGAAATCGTTGAAGAAATCGGCGGAGGAGTGCCGAACGGTAAAAAGTTTAAGGCGGCGCAGACTGGCGGACCGTCCGGCGGATGTATACCTGCCTGTCATATCGACGTGCCTATTGACTATGATAATTTAATCAAGCTCGGCTCAATGATGGGTTCAGGCGGTCTTATTGTAATGGACGAAGATACTTGTATGGTGGATATAGCTAAGTTCTTCCTTGAGTTTACCGTTGACGAGTCCTGCGGTAAATGTACGCCATGCCGTATAGGAACCCGAAGATTATACCAATTTATAGAAAAGATTACAAAGGGCGAGGGCGAGCTTGAAGATTTGGATAAAATTAAAGAGCTGTGCGCGCATATGCAGTCGACTTCGCTGTGTGCGCTCGGTCAGACGACGCCGAATCCTGTAATCTCGACGATGCGCTATTTTAAGGACGAATACATAGCCCATGTTAAAGATAAGACCTGTCCTGCCGGCGTATGCAAGAATTTAATGTCGTATGAAATTATACCGAAGCTTTGCAAGGGCTGCACGCTCTGTGCTAAGAACTGTCCTGTCGACGCCATTTCCGGCTCAGTTAAAGAGCCGCATAAAATTGACAGAGAGAAATGCATAAAGTGCGGCTTGTGCATGAAAAACTGTAAGTTTGGCGCGATTGTGAAGAAGTAATCAAGGGAGGAAATAACATGGTAACATTAAAAATAAACGGCATAAGCGTGACTGTGCCGGAGAATTATACCATTCTTCAAGCAGCAAAGGAAATCAATGTTGAAATTCCTTCCCTGTGCTACTTAAAGGATGTTAACTGTATCGGTTCCTGCCGCGTTTGCGTGGTAGAGCTTATTGAAAGAGGAAAAAGCCGTCTTGTTGCGTCGTGCGTGTATCCTGTTGCAGAGGGCATGGAGGTTTATACAAATACTCCGGCTGTCAGAACGTCAAGAAGAACAACAATCGAACTTATTCTTTCAACTCATCATAAAAAATGTCTCTCCTGCGTCCGCGGCAATAACTGCGAACTGCAAAAACTTGCATTTGACTATGGGGTTGACGAAGACCGGTTTGCTCAGGAAGAAATCAAATATGATATAGACGATTTGTCGCCTTATATTGTCCGCGACAATAATAAATGTATTATGTGCCGCCGCTGCACAGCCGCATGCAACAATGTGCAGACTGTTGGAGCGATAGGCGAAATTGCGCGCGGATATAAAGTGCATATAGGCTGCGCGTTTGAAAAAAGCCTTGACGAATCTGTATGCGTTGGCTGCGGTCAGTGCATAGTGGCATGTCCTGTTGGCGCTTTAAGCGAAAAAAGCCAGATAGATGAAGTGTGGGACGCTATTGCTAATCCGAAGAAAAAGGTTGTTGTATTTACGGCTCCGTCAATCCGAGCAACACTTGGCGAATGCTTTGACATGCCCGTGGGAACAAACGTAGAGGGCAAGATGGTTGCGGCTATAAAGCGTCTTGGAGTTGACGGCGTGTTTAATATGGACGTGACCGCCGACCTGACGATTGTTGAGGAAGCCACGGAGCTTTTGGAACGCATGGAAAAAGGCAGCAGTCTGCCAATGTTTACGAGCTGCTGTCCTGGATGGGTTAAATTTGTTGAACATCAGTATCCTGAATTCATGCCGAATCTGTCAACCTGTAAATCTCCGCAGCAGATGTTTGGCGCGGTTCTGAAAAATTACTATGCTCAGAAAAACGGAATAAATCCAAAGGATTTATTTGTCGTCAGCATAATTCCGTGCACGGCAAAGAAATTTGAGTGCACGCGCGCGGAAGAAAACGCGTTTGATTTTGCTGACGTTGACGTATCGCTCACAACAAGGGAGCTGTCAAAAATGATTAAAGGCGCGGGACTTAAATTCACCGACTTAAAAGACGAGCAGTTTGACGACCCGTTTGAAACCGCAACCGGAGCGGGCGCAATATTCGGCGCAACCGGTGGCGTTATGGAAGCGGCTCTCAGAACCGCGGCGGATATTTTAGACGGCGGCTCCAAGAAAATTGAATTCAAAGAAGTCCGCGGCACAGAGGGAATAAAGGAAGCGACCTATACTCTTGGCGGAAACAAGCTCCATATTGCGGTAGCGTCCGGGCTCGGAAATGCGAGAAAAATGCTTGACGGCATAAAGAGCGGAGAACGCCATTATGACTTTGTCGAAATCATGGCATGTCCGGGCGGATGCGTAAACGGCGGCGGTCAGCCTGTGCAGGGCGACAGTGTGCGAAATTACGTTGACTTAAAATCCTTAAGAGCAAAGGCTCTGTACGACGCCGACAAAAAGCTCAAATACAGAAAATCACATCTCAATCCTGTTGTACGCATGCTTTATGACGAATATTTTGACGCTCCTGGTAAACACAGGGCGCACAGACTTCTTCATACAACATATGTAAAACGCGAAAAGTATTAATGATTTAAAAATAATGCGAGGAATTAGCCTCGTATTATTTTTTTGTTCACTTAACTCTGCCGCTGTTTTGTATGAACTGTAAAGTACGAGTTTTGCAGTTATGATGCTGTTTGTAGTCATATTCTTTAGTTTCACAGAGCATTATTGTTTTGTGCAATAATAATACCACTGTTCCTGAAGAAAGAGAAATTTTAAGAAATAAAGGCTTTTGGCAACTAAAAAGGGAAATTGCTTTTAAAAGATTATTTTTTCAAAAAACATAAAAACCGCTCAAACATAGCGTTTAAGCGGTTTTTATGTGGTACACCATCACGGGCTCGAACCGTGGACACCCTGATTAAGAGTCAGGTGCTCTACCAACTGAGCTAATGGTGCATATATTTTAACCACGAGTAATATAATACCATAACAGCATAGACTTGTCAATATATTTTTCAAAAAAAATCAAATTATTTTAAATATTGGTTTATAAGAGGTATTATAAATTGAAACATATTTATAATGACCATGCATACAAATAGTATACACGGTCATTATAAATATCATACTATTTATTTTTAGGTCTAAAGAACGACGGTACATTAATGTTATCAATACCAGGTTTAATAGTTCTTGAAAAAATCTTATCGTCATTCGGAAGATTTCCTAAATCTCGGGTTACCTGTGACGGCGTTTCACCAAATGTCTGTTCTTTGTTAAATATCGGCGTATTTGTCTGAACCGATGAAGAAGAGCTTCCTATATTAGAGAAAGTTGAAGACTTTGGCGGAGGAGCTACATCCTGATTTAATCCGGTAGCAACTAAGGTTACACGGATTTCATCTTTTAATCCTTCGTCAACAGCCGTTCCGACAATAATAACTGCATCCTGCGAAACCATATCGCGCACAATACTGGAAACCTCGTTCATATCTGAAAGCGAGAAATCTTCACCGCCTGTAATATTGAGAAGCACATTTTTTGCGCCTACAATACTTGTTTCAAGAAGCGGGCTTTCGATTGCTGCACGGACAGCCTCGTTTGCCGCGTCCTCGCCCTTGCCGATACCGATACCCATATGAGCCAGACCGGAGTCTTTCATTATCGTCTTAACATCTGCAAAGTCACAGTTTATAAGCCCTTCCTGTGTTATAACTTCAATAATACCCTGCACGCCCTGACGCAGCACGTCGTCGGCAAGCTTAAACGAATCTTTAATTGATACTTTCTTATCAGAAAGTTTTAATAAAGAATCATTCGGAATTGTGACAAGCGCGTCAACATTTTCTTTAAGCTGAGCGATGCCTGTTTCCGCATTTTTCATACGCTGAGGACCCTCAAAGAAAAATGGTTTTGTAACAACTGCAACAGTCAGCACACCAAGACTTTTTGCCGCTTCAGCAATAACAGGAGCCGCTCCTGTGCCTGTACCTCCGCCCATACCGGCTGTGATAAATACCATTTCGGTGTCTTTCATCATAGCTTTAATATCATCCTTAGACTCTTCTGCAGCCTGTTTGCCGATTTCGGGTTTCGCGCCTGCTCCAAGACCGCTTGTCAGCTTAGTGCCGATTTGCAGAACTGTAGGAGCCTGAGCGTTATTGAGCTGCTGCGCGTCAGTGTTGATAGCGATAAATTCCGCTTTTTCAACGCCTGCTTCAATCATTCGGTCTACAGCGTTGTTTCCGCCGCCGCCGACACCGATAACTTTAATTCTTGCACCGTTTAAAACTTCATCCGCTGCTAATTCAATATTTGGCATATGTAATAGTCCTCCCATATAATTTTCAATTACTTTCTTCTATTTTACTACGATTTGCATATTTATTCAAGAGTAATCTTCGAATTATTGCAATATTTTGAAAAATTCTTGCGCCAAACGCCACTACAGCGGCGATAGATATATCAATATCAAGCTTTGAACCAAGATAGGCAAAGCCTGCTGCAACCAATGAATTTATTAATACACCCGACGCAAATACACGCATATCAAAGCTCCGTTTCATTGACGCCACGATGCCGCCGACTATTGAGTCAAGCATGGCTAAAATTGCTAATGCCGCATATTTCGTATATTCAGGCGGTATATGAACCGGCAAAAGAATCGCCAGTGCTAGTCCTGCTGCCGCGCCTATAAGTACAATCATTTATTTTCGCCCTCCTTATCGGTTAGCGCTTCGGCATATTTAAAGTTAACAATACCGGAATAGCGCGGCACCTTGACCTCATCCTGTTTTTTAATATTCAATCCTATGCTCCAGCTCTTCAGATAGTCAGCGACGCCGCCTTTAATCATAAGGGCGGCTTCAAGGGTTCCGGGTTCGCCTATGGCTGTGATTTCAAATGGCGTTGCTATTTTAACGTCGTTAATCATAATAGTATTGCCGACACATCTTACCGCGCTTGTGCCAATTATGCGCTGACCGTTGACTGATACCGCTTCCGCGCCCGCGCCTAAAAGCTCCGTAAGAACCATTCGCAGGTCGCCGTCGTGAATTATATATTGCTCATAATTGCCGGATGCGTCGGGTACTGAGGATGAACTGTCCGAAAGTGTGACGACAACGCCGCTGCCTTTCAGGTCTGTAAGACCTGAAAGCGTATTTGCCTTATCAAGCTCATTTTTCATCTGATTATTTATCTGGTCGCTGCTGGCAGACTCGCTTCGGTATGTTTCCAGACTTTGCTGAGTTTCTGCAAGCTGCAGCGCAAGGTCTGCGCTTTTCTCTTTTTCTGAAGTCAGCTGAGTTTGTAGCTCGTCCACACGAAGCTTTTCAGGCGTTGCAACCGCTGTGTTCATATGTACGCTTGAAAGCTGACACACTATAAGATAAACAGTAATAAGACTTATCACGCCCATTGCAATCTGCGCGCGAGTCATTTTTTTTAGCTTCAATTTATATCCTCCCAATCTCCTGTGTAATTAAGGCGTATATATTGCTTTGCCGGAAGCGCTTAAATCCATTGTTCCGCGCGAGTTTTCAGGCAAACGATTGCTCATTATGGCTTCTCTGAAAAGAGTTATTTTCCATGCAAGGTCGTTTGCTGTGCCGCAGATAACGTCAAGCCTGTTATCATATGAAAAAGATATAACAGTCAGACTTTGCATAGAAATGCTGCCCACTTTGTCGATAAGTTTTTCATCTGTGAGAAGTTTTATAAGAGACAAAGCGGTTTCCACCTTTTCTGCATCGTCTGCTGTGAATGTTTGTCCCACGGTGCATGCGCCGCCCATACCTGTTATCTCGGGCATGGTGTACGGTTTTTCCGCAACAATTTCAAGAACCTTACCATCCTCGTTTACAAGCGCGAAACCGCTGTCTGTTTGCAGACATACCGCTGGCTTAGATTCGACAACCGTTATTTTAAGCTTTGGCGGATATAGAATCTTTTTAATATGTATATCTTTTATATACGGCTCAGACGAAAGAGCTTCTTTTAAACGCGACGAGTGTACCTTAAATAAATTCTGCCCTTTAAGCATTTCTGACGCCGCCGTTAGATTTTCCATAGGAACTTTTTCATTGCCGCTTATTGTTATTGACTGTATATTAAATATTGGCGTTGCGAAAGCAACTACGCCTATTAAAATCAGTAAAAGCAAAAATAGAAATACTGTACGCCGGGCTCGGCGCGCTCGGCGTTTTCTTCGCTGACGGCGCGTGTGGCGCGTTCTTATATCTTCGTTTTCCTCAGGCTGACGCCTGCCTCTTTTCGCCAATATAAGCCCCTCCTTTTCAGGGTTGTCCGTTATTTATGATGAATATGGACGCGCAGGAAGCGCGCCTCATATATTGATTTCTGTTTTATGTTGTTTAGATGTCTGTCCGTTTAATATCTGCTCCGAGAGCCGCAAGCTCCCTTTCTATGCACTCATATCCTCTGTCTATGTAGCAGGTATTTTCAATTTCCGTAGTTCCGTCCGCTGCAAGAGCTGCAAGCGTAAGAGCTGCGCCGCCGCGAAGGTCTTTTGCGACGACATTCGCGCCCGATAGTCTGTCTACTCCACGCACAATAGCCACGCGCCCGTCAACCTTAATGTCCGCGCCCATTCGGGTAAGCTCTTCAACATGTTTATATCGGTTTTCAAAAATTGTTTCCACAAAAACTGTGGTTCCGCCGGCTATGCTGGCAAGCGTCATAAACGGCGATTGTATATCAGTGGGGAAGCCAGGATACGGCAAAGTGCGTACAGTATGCAGATGTTTAAGTTTTTTTGGAGCCGCAAGTATCAGACGGCTTTTTTCGCAGGCAATATCGCAGCCCATTTCTCGAAAAGCGCTCAGCATAGCCTCCATGTGTCCCGCATTAGCGCCGCGCAAGGACACTGTGCCGCCTGTTGCCGCGCCTGCGGCGAGATACGTTGCCGCTACTATGCGGTCGGGGATTATCTCATGCTCGATTCCGTAAAGCTTTTTCACACCCTCAATACGGATAACGTCGGTTCCGGCGCCGCGCACATCAGCGCCCATGTGCGTGAGAAAAGCGCCTAAATCTATTATTTCGGGTTCCCGCGCCGCATTTGTTATTGTGGTGGTTCCGTCTGCCATGCATGACGCAAGCATAATATTTTCCGTCGCACCAACGCTTGGAAAATCAAGGTGGATATCTGCTCCTGCAAGCTTATCGGCTGTGCAGTAAATATATCCGTGTTCTTCTTCAATATGTATACCGAGCTGCTCTAAAGCTTTCAGATGCAGGTCGATAGGTCTGTTTCCTATTTCGCATCCTCCGGGCATAGACACCACGGCTTTGCCAAAACGCGCTATTATCGCTCCCAGAAATATTATGGACGAGCGCATCTGGCGCATAAGCTCCTCGGCTATTGTGTGTCCCGACGCGTTTGAAGAATCGACAATTAATGCGTTTCCTTGCCGGCAGACAGTACATCCAAGACTTTCCAGAACGTCAATCGTCTTTTCAACATCGCTTAAATGCGGACAGTTTGTGATAACATTTTTTTCTCCGTTTAAAACGGTTGCCGCCAATATAGGCAGTACAGCGTTTTTCGCTCCCTGAACTTTAATTTCGCCCTCAAGGCGCGAACCGCCGTTTATAATTAGTTTACCCAATATAACACCCCCAGACGAACATTTCTTATATCTTATACTATGTCTGAAGGGGAAAAGTGTTACAAACGACGGTTAATATCGTTGCAAAACAGTTGTTAAGGGTCGTTTGCGCAACACTGTAAAATTATTATAACATGAGTTTGTTTTGTATGCAAGAAGTTATCTTCATGTAATTCTTAAAAATATAAAATTTTACAAAATGTATAAAAATATTTTTGTTAATTGCGATGCAAAGCAACAACAGAAACAATTAATGGCACGACGCTCCTATTATTTTCATTAACTGCGTTGCGAAGTGGCAGTAAAAACAATTCGGAGTTAGACGCTCCGAATTGTTTTCATTTTGAGATAACCGTCATTATAAAGTATACAATTCCCGCGACGAAAGAAGCCATTGTCCCGTAGGTTATAACCGGACCTGCAATCGTGAAAATTTTTGCGCCAACCCCAAGCACCCAGCCCTCGGTTTTCGATTCTATGGCGGGTGACACAACTGAATTTGCAAAGCCCGTTATCGGTACGATAGTTCCAGCTCCCGCAAATTTAGCGATTTTGTGGTATACGTTTAACCCTGTAAGAAGCGCTCCCAGAAAAATCATTGTGATGGAGGTAGCTGTTGCCGCCATCTCAAGAGATATATCGAAGCGTTTGTAAAAATTCAAAAAAAACTGCCCTATGCAGCAAAGTATTCCGCCGACAACAAACGCTTTCACGCAGTTTGAAAAAACTTTAGACGCCGGTGTTTTTCTGTCAACAAGCTGACTGTATTCTTCCTTTGTCATATTTGGCATTATGAAGCCTCCTTTAATGAAGATGTTTTATTTTAATATGACCTGGTTTAAGGGATTTTATTCTTAAAATTTATTATGGTTTGTTTATGCATTTATA
>CATJNN010000321.1 GCA_949742185.1 uncultured Clostridia bacterium
ACGAAAATAAATATTAATTCAGTTTTCGGCGTAAAGTAAATACAAATAGTTTTTTAAATGATTTTAATACTGCTGATGTTTTTTTATCTAAAAAATGATTGAAATAAATAAAGCTGTATGCTATAATAAAGAACGTAAGTAATTTTATGGTATTTTTAAATAAGGAGGAAATATAAATGGACAAACAGCAGGTTTTATCAAAAATGACAGATTCAGGTCTGGTTGCGGTTGTTCGTGCTGAAAACGAGGATAAGGCAATTCGCATAGTTGACGCTTGTATTGAGGGCGGATGCGGGTCAATCGAGCTTACTTTCACAGTTCCGGGCGCGCATAAGGTTATAGAGGCTCTTGCGGCACGTTATACACCGGAGCAGATGACTCTCGGCGCAGGCACGGTGCTTGACTCGGAAACAGCGAGAACCGCTATTCTTTCGGGCGCAAACTATGTTGTAAGTCCCGGCTTCAATGAGAACACAGCCAAGCTCTGTAACCGTTATGCAATTCCATATTTGCCGGGCTGCATGACTATCACAGAAGTGCTCAGAGCTATGGAGGCGGGCGCGGATATAATTAAAATTTTTCCGGCCGATTTATTTGGTCCAAAGATTATCAAAGATATTAAAGGTCCTTTGCCGCATGTTAAAATGATGCCTACAGGCGGAGTTGATATAAACAATGTCCATGAATGGATTAATGCGGGCGCAGTTGCGGTAGGCGCGGCTTCGTCTCTCATCGCAGGCGCAAAAACAGGCGACTACGCTTCAATAACAGAAACGGCAAAAGAGTTTATAAAGCGCATTAAAGAAGCGCGCGGACAATAATATAAAATTTTGTAATAAAGGAGTTTTATCAATATGGCAAAAGTTATTACTATGGGTGAAATCATGCTCCGTCTTTCTACTCCGGGGTATGAAAAATTTATTCAGGCTGAATCGTTTGACGTATGCTACGGAGGCGGGGAGGCCAACGTGGCTGTTTCGCTTGCAAACTACGGACACGACGCTGAATTCGTTACAAAGGTTCCGGAAAATCCTATCGGGGAATGCGCTGTTGCGGCGTTGCGCAAGATGAATGTAGAAACTAAGCATATAGCGCGCGGCGGCGAGAGACTTGGTATATATTTCTTGGAAACGGGAGCGTCAATGAGAGCGTCAAACGTTGTGTATGACCGCGCTCATTCGTCTATTGCGACTGCTGTCGCTTCGGACTTTAATTTTGACGAAATTTTTGAAGGCGCAGACTGGTTCCATTTCACAGGAATAACTCCTGCAGTCAGCGACGCGGCGGCAGAGCTTACTGAACTCGCTTTAAAAGCTGCGAAAAACAAGGGACTAACTGTATCTGTTGACCTCAATTTCCGCAAAAAGCTTTGGTCAAGTGAAAAAGCGCAGAAGATTATGTCAAATCTGATGCAGTACGTTGACGTTTGCATCGGCAACGAAGAGGACGCTGAAAAAGTGCTCGGTTTCAAGCCGGGCAATACAGACGTGACTTCAGGTTCTCTTGAGCTTGCGGGTTATCAGGATATTTTTAAGCAGATGGTTGATAAGTTCAACTTTAGATACGTTATCAGTTCGCTTCGCGAAAGTTATTCTGCTTCGGATAACGGTTGGTCTGCATGCATATACTCGCGCGACGACAAAGAATTTTATCATTCAAGAAAATATGACGTTAGAATCGTTGACCGCGTTGGCGGAGGCGACTCGTTTGCGGGCGGCGTAATATGCGGTTTCCTTGACGGTAAAAACTTCAAGGACGCGCTTGAATTCGGCGTTGCGGCGTCTGCGCTCAAGCACACAATCCCAGGCGATTTTAATCTCGTTTCAAGACAGGATGTTGAAAATCTTGTGGGCGGCGACGGTTCGGGACGCGTGCAGAGATAAAAATTACAAAAGCATACCGGTACCGCATATGCGATACCGGTATTTTGCAAAAAGACAAAAAACTAAAGAGGTGATTTAATGTTTAATCAAAACGCTATTATAAATCTGATTATTTTCGCCTTATATATGGGCATTATGATAGGAATAGGAGCATTTTTCTATAAAAAAAGCGAAAGCCATTCGGACTATATTCTCGGAGGGCGCGGCATGAATCCATGGGTTACGGCTATGTCCGCTCAGGCGTCGGATATGAGCGGCTGGCTTTTGATGGGGCTTCCGGGGTTGGCATATGCTTCGTCGCTGGGAGCGTCTGAGGCTATATGGACGGCGATAGGTCTTGCAATAGGTACATATCTGAACTGGCTTATTGTTGCAAAGCCGCTTCGCAACTACACTCAAATTTGCGGTGATTCGCTAACAATACCGGAATTTTTGCATAAACGCTTTCATTCCAAAAATAGCGCGCTTCGTTTGATTTCCGCCATTGTAATTCTTGTATTTTTCACGTTTTACACAGCATCGGGCTTTGTGTCCGGAGCAAATTTGTTTAATCAGGTGTTTGGCATAAACTATCAAACCGCGCTTTTAATCAGCGTATTTGTGGTTGTTATATACACATTTCTCGGCGGCTTCAAGGCCGTATGCTGGACTGATTTGGTGCAGGGTATATTAATGTTTATCGCTCTTATAATCGTTCCGGTTTCTTTGTTCCGTTCGCTTTCCGGAACAAATATGAACTGGTCGGATTTTTCTTCCATCAGGCTTCTGCCTGATGGAACCGCGAACACCTTCAGCCTTATAAGTATAATTGGCGCAATCGCATGGGGGGCCGGGTACTTTGGTCAGCCGCATATTCTGGCGCGGTTTATGGCTATAAAATCGTCAAAGGAAATTCGTCCGGCTCGTATAATCGCTATGATATGGGTTATAATTTCGCTGGCGGCGGCTGTTGCGCTGGGGATTTTAGCAAAACCGTATCTTGAGGCGCACTTTGGAATATCGCTTCAAACAACGGCGGAGCAGCAAAAAGTATTTATGATACTTGTTCAGAATATGTTTCCGTCGGTTGTTGCCGGTGTTTTACTTTCGGCAATCCTCGCCGCGATTATGTCTACTGCTGACTCGCAGCTTCTTGTTGCAGCAGGCTCGGTATCGAGCGATTTTTATAAACCGTTTCTTAACAAAAAGGCAACGGATAAAGAGCTTGTGTGGGTCAGCAGAATTACAGTGATTATAATTGCTATAATTGCCGGAATTATCGCTCTTGACCCTGAGAGCTCTGTATTTGAGCTTGTGTCATACGCATGGGCGGGCTTTGGCTCGGCATTTGGTCCGATTATACTTTGCGCGCTGTTCTGGAAGAGAACAAACGGAAAGGGAGCGCTTGCGGGTGTGCTTGGCGGCGGGCTTGTGTCGTTCTTATGGCGTTATGCAGGCGCTTTTCTGGGATGGTTCGGAGTCTCAACTGTACCCAAGATTTTCTCTTTGTATGAGATTGTTCCGGGCTTTTTAATATCGCTTGCATTAATTATCATTGTAAGCATGGCAACTGAAAAGCCGTCGGATGAAATTACAGCGGAATTTGACCGCGTGCGTTCAGCTAAATAAAATAGTTAGGACAACGACAGTGTTAAGATAATAAAAA